>NZ_JAJALF010000011.1:0-133070 GCF_020514995.1 Leisingera sp. McT4-56
AATGCCCCAGAAACCGCCCCAGTTTCTCTAGCGGATCGGCAAAGATGATGAAGAGACTCGGAACTGATGGTCTCCTACCACCCCAGCCATCGGCCTCTCACACAACATGCAGACTCCTTCAAAACGGCCAGTGCGTCATTTCTTGACCTGACGCTGCAGCCAGGCCGCGAAGCTGCGGGCTTCGGGGCGGAGCACGCCGGGGCGGGTGGCGATGTGGTAGCCCTTGCCGTGACCCTCAGTGAACAAGGCGTGCAGGCGGCCGGTTTGCAGATCCTCCGCGACAAACTCCTGGACGCTGACCGCCACCCCCTGCCCCGCACGCACCGCCTGCATCAGCAGGTTGCCCGGCAGCCGGGTGCGCGGGCCGCGGAGGCTGTTCGTGACGCCCCGCGATTCCAGCCAGCGCGAGGCCTCGGTGGTGCCCAGCTCCTCCAGCCAAGGCAAATCCAGCAGATCCTCCGGCGCCACCACCCGGCGCCCGCCCAGCAGGCTGTCTGCTGCAATCACCACCATCGGCGATTGCAGCAGCATCCGGGCCTCCAGGCCAGGCCAGGCGCCATCGCCATAGCGGATCGCAATGTCGATGCCGCCCGGCTTCAGCTCAACCACCTCGCCCCGCGGATCCAGCACCAGGTCGATCTCCGGGTGGCTGGCCTGAAACTCCGCCAGCCGCGGCATCAGCCAATGGGCGGCAAACATCGGCGTGCAGGTGACATGCAGCGGCCGGGCGGCTCCGGCGGCGGAGATTTCCTGCACCGCAGCCTCGATCGCGCCGAAGCCCAGCTGCAGCGCCCGCGCCAGATGGGCACCGTCCGCGGTCAGTGCCAGCGCCCGGCCGCTGCGGTCCAACAGCGCCGCCCCCAGATGCGCCTCCAACGCCCGCAGCTGCTGGCTGATGGCAGCGTGGCTGACATTCAGCGCCGCCCCCGCCTGCACCACATTCCCCGTCTCCGCAAAGGCAGCAAAAGCCCTGAGCGCCGCAAGCGGCGGCATGTGCAGCCAGTCCATATGTTACCTCAACTTACACAATGTGATTTTTCTTAACTCGCAGGAATCGCCCCGCCAGGCAAGAGTCAGGTCAGACGCCAGAACAGGAGGCCCCGATATGCTGATTGACATCTATGCCCGCTCAATGGTGACCGCCGCCCGGCAGGACTGCGTGCGGCTGCGCGATCTGCCGCCCGCCAAACCGCTGCCGCGCGCCTACCAGGCGCCGCCCCGCAAACCGGGTCTGCTGGCCAGGCTCACCGCTTGGCTGCGCGGCCGGCCGCCGCAGGCCTGCTGCATCAATCCGCAAGAGATTTGACGAAAAAAGCGCCGGTTTTCCAGGAAACGCGCGAACAGATCGGAAAACCGGCGCATGGCCCGTCTGGCCTGCACGTCGGCCTCGCGGGATTTCTTGCTGCCCAGGAGGGGGTATTGGCCAAGCAGCAAACTCTTTCAACTGCGGTTTTACCCCGCCTGCGGCGCCCGCAGTTTGATGCGGATCAAACTGGCGCAAATAATTTGCCCGGTTGCAGCAGAAAACTACTCTCAGTTCATGACCAGTTTAGAGCGCGAACAGACTGCAGGCGGCGCCCGTGCGCCGCTGTCGGCGGAGGAAGTCGGCGCGCTTGCGCATCTGTACCGCGGCGAAATCTACCGCAGCACGGTCTGGCGCACCCGGCTCGACACCACCACCAACTGGTCGGTGGTGACACTGGGGGTGGCGCTGTCGATCTCCTATGCCTCGCCGGAGGCCTCGCCGCTGCCGCTGATCCTGGTCGGGGTGCTGATCATCTTCTTCCTGATGCTGGAGGCCCGGCGCTACCGCTATTTCAACGTGTTCCGCGCTCGCGCCCGCTGGCTGGAGACGCATTTCTACACCCCGATGCTGGTGGAGGGCGACCTGCACCTGGAAGAACACTGGCAGGACGTGCTGGCCGCCGACTATTTGCGCCCGGAATACCATGTTGGCGTGATGACCGCGATCGGCCGGCGGATCCGGCGCAACTACTTCTGGGTCCTGCTGATCCAGTCGATGGCTTATGCGGGCAAGCTGGCCGTGCATCCCACGGGCGTGACCAGCTGGCAGCAGGCACTGGGCCGGGCCGACATTGGCCCCTTCCCCGGCGAGCTGGTGCTGGCAACCGGCGCATTCTACGTGCTGCTGTGGGGCGGCATCGCCTGGTGGAGCGCCAGGACCGACGCCGCCCGCGCCCGCAAGCGCAAGTCGATGACCTCGATGGGCTGAGCCCCGCAGGCAGACCGGCGGCCGCTCAGGCCGGCCACAGCCACCAGACATAAGCGCCATAGCCCGCCAGCAGCGCCGCGCCCTCGCGCCGCGACACTCGCAGCCCGGTCCAGGCCAGCCCCAGGAAGGCAACGGTCACCAGCAGCATCAGCGGGTTGTCGAACCCGGCGATGCGGTCCGGCACCTGCGAAGGCGCGATCAGCGCCGTGGCCCCGCCGATGCCCAAGAGGTTGTAGATGTTGGAGCCGATGATATTGCCAAAGGCCATCTCGCCCTGGCGCCGCAGCGCTGCTGCGACAGAGGTCGCAAGCTCCGGCGCCGAGGTGCCCACGGCAACGATGGTGAGGCCGATCACGGTTTCGGACACCTGCATCATGCGCGCCAGCTCAACCGCCCCGTCCACCAGCATACCGCCGCCGCCGATCACCAGCGCCAGCCCGCCCAGAGCGGTGGCCAGCGGGCGCCACAGCGGCCGCCTGGCCGTGCTTTCAGGCGTTATTGCCGGGTCCACGCCCTCAAGCGCGGCGGCCTTGTCGTACAGCGCGCCGTGGTCTGCCGCCGTTGTCCGCTCCTGCCGGATGGCGAACCAGACATAGGCCGCCAGTACCAGGACAAAGCTCAGGCCCGCCAGCCGTGTCACCGGCACGGTTGCCGCAAGCGCTGCAAAAACCGCCGTGGCCGCCAGCATGACCCCGCCGTCCCGACGCAGCGCTGCCGACTGCACCGCAATCGGCGCGATCAGAGCCGACAGGCCGGCGATCAGCAGGATATTGGCAATGTTCGAACCGGTGATATTGCCATAGGCGATCCCCGGCGCCCCGGACAGCGCCGCGCGGACCGAGGTCACCAGCTCGGGCGCCGAGGTGCCGAACCCCACCAGGGTCAGACCGATCACCAGCGGCGAAATCCCGAACCGCTCGGCAACACGCACCGCGCCGCGCACCAGAAACTCGCCGCCCAGGATCAGCAGCGCAAGCCCGCCCAGAAGCGGAAGCCAGATGTCAAACACTTGAGACCTTTCCGAAAACGGCGTCCGGCCTGCCCGGTGCGCCAGCACTCGCCGCCCTGCCCTGCCGGCCGGAACCGGGCCGCGGGCTGCGCCAAGCGCGTCCGCCACGGAAATGAGACCGCACCACCTCCGGTTTCAAGAGGCGCGAGGCGAAATATTCCCCCCCCGCCGGGCCTGTTTCGGATTGCGGCCTGCCATTTGCGGGAAATCTGCGGCCCCTGGCTGTGCGGGGCAGGCAGCGGCGGGTGATTTGAGCGGAAACCGGCGCAAATTTGCTGTAGAATGGCAAAAGACCGCCTGCCGTAAGCGGATGAGCCGCCCTCCGTTCCCGCAGCCCTTTCCTGTGCACAAGCTGAGTTATCTTGTTTCACGTGTGCGGCAGCCGGTTTAGCGGCTCCTTCTGTTGAAAGGTATGTGTGTTATGAAGTGCAAATGTTTATCCGCCCTGTTCCTCGTCTCCGCCGTCACTGCTACGTCTGCATTTGCCGGCAACTGGGAAGGCGCCTATGTGGGCGGCCAGATCGGTTACGGCTCCGGGGATTTTGACCTCGGCACGCTGACCGACCTCGACACCGATGGCGCCGTGGGCGGTTTCACCATCGGCTACCTGTGGGAAGTGGGCGACTGGGCGATCGGCCCCGAACTGCAGTACGATTTCTCCGACCTGTCGATCGAATCCGGCGGGGCTTCCGGCGATTTCGACGGGATCGCCCGGCTGAAACTCCGTGCCGGCTACGACCTGGGCAACGGGCTGCTCTACGGCAGCCTCGGCTTTGCCTACACCAACTTTGACGGACTGTCGGGCGTGGACGACATCGACTTCGACGACCCCGGCTATGTCATCGGCTTCGGCTACGACCACCAGATCAACGACCAGTGGGTGATCGGCGGCGAATACCAGTACCATAAGTTCGACGACTTCGGCACCGACGGCAACGACGTCGACTTCGGCACCTTGCACATCCGGGCCATGTTCAGGTTCTGATCCCCTGGCGCCACAGTGCGCAAACGAAAAGGGGCCGCAATCCGCGGCCCCTTTGCTGTTTCCGGTGCTGGTGCTGGTTACTCGCCGCCGCCCAGCTGGTGGACGTAGGAGGACACCGCACGGATCTCCGCCTCGGTCAGGCGGGTGTTCCAGGCCGGCATCACGCCGTAGCGCGAGTTGCTCACGGTCTCGGTCAGCGTCTCGTAGTCGCCGCCATAGAGCCAGATTGCATCAGCCAGGTTCGGCGCGCCCTGCGAGCGGTCGCCGGTGCCGTCCTCGGCGTGGCAGGAGGAACAGTTGTCGGCAAAGACAACGGCACCGGCCTCAACCTTGGAGGCATCCTGCGCCTCGCCCGACAGCGACATCACGTAGTTGACCACCTGGGAAATCTCTTCCTTCTCAAGCAGTTCGTCGCGGCCGAAGGCAGGCATCTCGGAATAGCGCGCTTCGTCGCTGTCCTCGTTGCGGATGCCGTGGGTGACGGTGGCGTGGATATCCTCCATCGAGCCGCCCCAGAGCCAGTCGTCGTCCAAGAGGTTCGGATAGCCCTTGGCGCCGGCCGCCCCGGACCCGTGGCACTGGGCGCACCAGGTCTTGAACACGGCGGAACCGGCAGACACCGCGTAGGAGCCCAGTTCGGGATCTTCCGCAATGGCGGTCAGCTCGGCCGCTTCCAGCTTGGCGTTGATCGGCGCGTTGGCTTCCTCGACGGCGGCAATCTCTGCCGCCACGTCGCCGCGGGTCGACCAGCCCAGGATCCCCGCCGTGGCAGAGTTCACCAGCGGCCAGGCCGGATAGGCGATGGTGTAGAAAACGCCCCAGATGATGGTGGCGTAGAAGGTCCACAGCCACCAGCGCGGCATCGGGTTGTCGAATTCCTCGATCCCGTCCCACTCATGGCCGGTGGTGTTCGGATCGCCCTCGAATTTCTGCGATTTCTTGCTCATGCCCTCGCCTCCTTATTCGCGGCGGGTTGGCCCTGGCTGGGCGCGGGTGCGTCATCATGCCGGAACGGGATGTTTGCGGTGTCCTGGTATGCCTTGGTGCTGCCCGGGCGGAACGCCCAGACAATCACACCGATGAAGAAGGTGAACAGGAACAGCAGCATCCAGCTGTCGGCGAACTGCCTGAGGAGTGTATAAAGTTCCATACCATCCTCCCTCAGCGGCTCGCGTCCGGGGTGAAGGTCGAGAAATCGACCAGCGTGCCCAGCATCTGCAGATAGGCGATCAGCGCGTCGGCCTCGGAGATCCCCGGGTTGCCATCGAAGTTGCGCACGTTGATGTCCTCGCCGTAGCGCTCCAGCAGCCCGTCATAGTCGCTGTCGGGATCGGCCTGGGCGCGGAAGTCTGCCTGCGCGGCGTCGATCATCTCGTCCGTGTAGGGCGTGCCCAGGAGCGCGTTGGTGGCCATGATGTCGCCGATGTACTTGCCGTCGATCATCTTCTCCTCGAGGAAGCCGTATTTCGGCATCACCGATTCCGGCACCACCGCCTGCGGGTCGCGCAGGTGGTCGGCGTGCCACTCGTCCGAGTAGCGGCCGCCGACGCGGGCCAGGTCCGGCCCGGTCCGCTTGGAGCCCCACTGGAACGGGCGGTCATACATCGACTCCGCCGCCAGCGAGTAGTGGCCGTAACGCTCGACCTCGTCGCGCATCGGGCGGATCATCTGGCTGTGGCAGACATAGCAGCCTTCCCGGATGTAGACCTCGCGGCCCGCCATCTCCAGCGGGGTGTAGGGACGCATGCCCTCCACCTTTTCGATGGTGTTTTCCAGGTAGAACAGCGGCGCGATCTGCACCAGGCCGCCGATGGTCACGACCAGGAAGCTGAAGATCAGCAGCAGGGTCGCGTTGGTCTCGAGGATCTTATGTTTGTCGAGAATAGACATAGCTTCCTGGCTCCTTATTCAGCCGGGACCGGGACCGACAGGCTGGCTTCTTTGGCCGGCGCCTTACGGACAGTCATCCACAGGTTGTAGCACATGATGATCGAGCCCGCGAGGAACATCACCCCGCCAAGACCGCGCACCACATACATCGGGAACTTCGCTGCCACGGTGTCGGCAAAGGAGTTCACCAGGAAGCCGTTGGCGTCCACTTCACGCCACATCAGGCCTTCCATGATACCGGTCACCCACATCGAAGCGGCGTAGAGAATGATGCCGAGGGTGGCCAGCCAGAAGTGCCAGGAGACCAGCCGCAGGCTGTAGAGGCTCTCGCGCTTCCACAGCGCCGGCACCAGGTAGTAGAGGGCGCCGAAAGTGATCATGCCGTTCCAGCCGAGCGCGCCGGAGTGCACGTGGCCGATGGTCCAGTCGGTGTAGTGCGACAACGAGTTCACCGCACGGATCGACATCATCGGGCCTTCAAAGGTGGACATGCCGTAGAAGCCCAGCGAGATCACCATCATCCGGATCACCGGGTCGGTGCGCAGCTTGTCCCAGGCGCCTGACAGGGTCATCAGGCCGTTGATCATGCCGCCCCAGGAGGGCATCCACAGGATCACCGACATCACCATGCCCAGGGTCGAGGCCCAGTCCGGCAGCGCGGTGTAGTGCAGGTGGTGCGGACCGGCCCAGATGTACAGAAAGATCAGCGCCCAGAAGTGGATGATCGAGAGCTTGTAGGAGAAAACCGGACGCTCGGCCTGCTTGGGGATGAAGTAATACATCATGCCCAGGAAGCCCGCGGTCAGGAAGAAGCCCACGGCGTTGTGGCCGTACCACCACTGGATCATCGCATCCTGCACGCCCGGCCACACGATGACCGACTTGGAGCCCCAGATCGAGACCGGGATGGTCATATTGTTGATCAGGTGCAGCATCGCCACGGTAACGATGAAGGACAGGTAGAACCAGTTCGCCACATAGATATGCGGCTCCTTGCGCTTGATGATGGTGCCCAGAAAGATCGCCAGATAGGCAACCCAGACGATCGTCAGCCACAGATCGACGTACCACTCGGGCTCAGCGTATTCCTTGGACTGGGTGCCGCCCAGCAGGTATCCGGTTGCCGCCAGCACGATGAACAGCTGGTAGCCCCAGAACACGAACCACGCCAGGTTGCCGCCCCACAGCCGCGCCGCGGAGGTCCGCTGCACCACGTAGAAGGAGGTGGCGATCAGCGCGTTGCCGCCAAAGGCGAAAATCACGGCCGAGGTATGCAGCGGGCGCAGGCGGCCGAAATTGGCAAAGCCCTCTGCCCATTCGAAATTCAGCACCGGAAACGCCAGCTGAAACGCGATGAAGGTCCCCGCCAGGAACCCTACCACGCCCCAAAAGGCGGTTGCGATCGCGCCAGCGCGGATCACGCTGTCGAAATACTCGTTTTCTACACCGGCGACTGCCCGTTTCGGCTCGTCGGTGCCGCGCAAAGTGTACAGGAACAGACCACCAGCCACGATCATCACGATGATCGCGTGCACCTGGTAAGCCAGATCCCGCGCGTAGTTGGTGCCGATCATCGCAAACAGCGTGACCAGACCAAGCGCTATCAGCTTGATATAATTAGACATCTTGCGTCCCTTTGCCATGCCCCCGCGAATCCTGCGGATACGGGGACGTTATTAGACCGCGCTCTTCATGCAAAACGCGCCCTTTCACTGCCTTGATCTGCATCAAGACAAATCCCGGCGACATGTGACACTTCTTCCCGTGCAGTGAAACTCAAAGCACCCGCGCCATCCGGGCCTGCGGTGCTCTTTCCGCCGAGAGGTGTCAATGTCCTACAAGTCCTTGCTTACCGTACTCACAGCTGCGGATACCGCAGCGGCGCCTTTGGCGCAAATTGCGGCCCTGGCGGAGGAATTCGGCGCCCATGCCGATGCTCTCTGCCTTGGTGTCGACCGCACCCAGACAGGGTACTACTACGCCGGTGCCAACGCCATGGTGCTGCAGGAAACCCTGGCCCGCGCGCAGGAAGAGGCCGAACAGGTCCAGGCCCAGGCCGAAGCCGCGCTGAAACAGGCCGGCGTGACCTTTGGCACCGACAGCGGCGTTGCGCAGATTGCCGATATCGGCCGCCACGTGGCGCGCCAGGCGCGGTTCTCCGACCTGGTGGTGCTGGGCCAGCCCTATGGTCAGGGCAAGCGCGCGGAGGCGGAGCCGATTGTTGAATCCGCGCTGTTCGAGGGCCGCGCCCCGGTGCTGGTGGTGCCGGACAAGGGCGCGCCGCTGCACCGCCCCCAGACCGTGCTGGTGGCCTGGAACGAGAGCATCGAGGCAATGACCGCGATCCGCCGGGCGATGCCGTTCCTGACCGCCGCCGATCTGGTCCGCATTGCGGTGATCGACCCGCCGCAGCACGGCCCCGAACGCTCCGACCCCGGCGGCATGCTGGCGCAGATGCTGTCGCGCCACGGGGTGAAATGCGAAATCGACGTGCTCAGCAAGACGATGACCCGGGTGTCCGATATTCTCAACCGCCATGCCGCCGACACCGCGGCCGATCTGATCGTGATGGGGGCATACGGCCATTCCCGTTTCCGCGAGGCCATTCTCGGCGGCGCCACCCGCAATATGCTGGAACAAGCCAAGGTGCCGCTGCTGATGGCGCATTGACACTCCCGCCCGGTCGTCTCCCGGCCTGACACACAGAAAGGCGCCCCGCAGGGCGCCTTTTTCGTGCGCGTTCCGGACGAGCTACCGCGCCTTGCGGATCAGGCCGATCAGGAACAGCAGGATCACCGCACCCAGGGTGGCATGGATCAGCGTCCAGAAAAAGCCGCCGCCCGCGGCAAACCCCAGCGCCGGAAAGATCGTCCCGGCCAGGAAGGCACCGACCACGCCGACGATGATATTGCCGAGGATGCCGAAGCCCCGCCCTTGCATGATCTTGCCCGACAGCCACCCGGCCAGCGCCCCGATGATCAGCATCCCGATCAGGCTTCCAAACTGCATTGCCGCCTCCGTTTGTTGTTGCCGAAACAGTAGAGCACAACCTTGGGGCCAGGTCACCCGCCGCCGTCAGGACCGGAAGGAGAACCTCTCCCGCCCGTCGTCCGGCTCTCTGACGAAAAGCGTCCGACCGTTGGGCCAGCGGGTCCGGCTCAGCCGGGCATGCGCGGGCGCGGGAGAGCGCCCAGACCTCAGCGGACGAAGTGCATGCCCTGGAAGGCGGCGCGGAACTCCGCAACCTCCGCCGCCATGGCCGCCGGATCCTGTGCCCGCAGGGCGCGGGCGATCAGTTCCGCCAGCTTCGGCGCATGTGCCACGGTGACGCCGCGGCGCACCAGCTCAGGGGTGCCGATACGCAGCCCGTTCATGTCGCCTGGCACCTCCGCAATGGGCAGGCCGATGCCGCAGGCCAGGAAGCCCGCCTTGCGCAGGTGTTTCGACGCCGCCTGGCCGCCGCCGAACGCTGCCGCTTCCAGTGCGAACTGATGCGACTGCGTGATCCCTCGCGCAGCGCCAAAGACCGGCAGCCCCTGCCCCGCCAGCGCCTCGGCCAGGGCCAGCGACAGATCCGCCATCGCCTTGGCATACTCCGCGCCGTGCTCCACCCAATCCAGCAGGCTCATCGCCAGCGCCGCCGACTTGGCCGCGTCAAAGTTCGCGGTCATGCCGGGAAAGGCAATGGCATCCAGCCGCTCGGCGATTTCCGCATCGCTGGTGACGATCAGCCCGCCTGCCGGGCCGCCCAGGCTCTTGTAGGTGCTCATCGTTATCAGATGCGCGCCCTGCTCCAGCGGGTTGCCCCAATGGCCGCCCGCGATCATGCCGCACTGGTGGGCGGCGTCGAACAGCACCTTGGCGCCCACCTCATCGGCAATCGCCCGGATCTCCGGCACCGGATGCGGGAACAGGTTGAGGCTGCCGCCGATGGTGATCAGCTTGGGCTGCACTTTCAGAGCCAGATCGCGCAGCGCATCCAGATCGACGGTATAGCCGTCGCCGTCCACCGGCGCCGGATGGGTCTGAAGCCCGTAAAGGCCGGCACAGCCGCCCGCGTGATGGGTAACATGGCCGCCCACAGCGGCAGGCGGCGCAATGATGGCATCCCCCGGCTTGGTTAGCGCCATGAAGCCGTAAAGGTTCGCCAGCGCGCCCGAGCCCACCCGGATCTCCGCGTACCGCGCCTTGAACACTTTGGCCGCCAGTTCTGCGGCGATCACCTCGATCTCCTCGATGGCCTCCAGCCCCATCTCGTATTTGTCGCCGGGATAGCCCAGCGACGGGCGGCTGCCGAGACCGGTGGCCAAAAGCGCCTCTGCCGCCGGGTTCATCACATTGGTGGCCGGGTTCAGGTTGAAGCAATCGCGATCGTGAATCTCCGCATTGCGGTCCGCCAGCGCGGTCAGACGCGCGGCAGTCTCTGCGCTGGTTGAACCGGCGGTTCTGGCGGCCACCATCTGCACGTAGTCTTCGCAGGCGGCGGGCACCCAGTTGCGGCGGGCAAGCTCTGTCATGGTCTGTCTCCTTCGCGCAGTGGCGGGTTTCTCTCTGCCCCCATCAAAGCGCCGATGGCCCCTTGCCCGCAAATCAGTTTTCCAGAAAACTAGGGCTAGAAAAATTGAGGCTCAAACATGGCTGTTTCCCCGCCCCCTGCCCAATCCCTGCCGCTGACCGCCCTGCGCGCGTTCGAAGCTGCCGCCCGGCTCGGCGGCTTCTCCGCCGCCGCGCAAGAGCTGGGCGTGACGCCCGGCGCGGTCTCGGCCCAGATCAAGTCGCTGGAAGACGCGCTGCAAGCACAGCTGTTCATCCGGCGCCCGAAGCAGGTCACGCTGACGGCGCTTGGCGCGCGGGTGCTGCCGGGCTTCACCGCCGCCTTTGACCAGCTCAACGCCGCCACAAGGCTCCTGCGCGAAGAAGCCCAGCCACGCACTGTCCATATCGCCACCCTGCCCGCGATTGCGCAGTTCTGGCTGTCGCCGCGCCTGCCTGCCTTGCGCGCCGCGATGCCGGAGATGGTGGTTTCGGTCACCGCCACCGAGGAACCCCCGAACCTCAAGCGCACGCCCTATGACCTGTGCCTGTTCTTCGGCGGCGATCAGGGAGAGGTCATAGAGCAGGACGTGATCTTCCCGGTCTGCGCGCCGTCGCTTGCAGCACAACTGCGCACTCACGCTGATCTGCAGAATGTGCCCTGCCTGTCAGACGCGGTCTGGGCGCAGGATTGGGAGCTTTGGCTGCAAGCCGCCTGCCCGGGCAAGACCCTGCACCTGCGGGGGCCGGAGTACTCGCTCTATTCGCTGGCGGTAGAGGAGGCCATCAATGGCGCGGGCGTTCTGATCGGCCATCAGGCGCTGGTGGCACCGCTGCTGGACAGCAGCAGGCTGGTGGCGCCATTCGCACAGAAGGCCAGCCTGCCGCGCGGCCTGCGGCTGTGGAGCCTGCGCCCCTCCGGCCCGCGCAGCCCGGCAGCACGGGTGGCGCGCTGGCTGGCAGAGAACAGTTAGGAATTGCGTGGAACAGGCGGCCTCAGCCCAGGAAGCCGCCGTCGCTGTCGTCGCCGGCCTCTTCCATCAGGCGGCGCATGTCGGGCACGGTCACATGCCGCTTGCCTTCCAGCTCGATAATGCCGTCCCGCTTGAGCGCCGAGATCTGGCGGCTCACGGTTTCCAGCGTCAGGCCCAGGTAGTCGGCCATTGCCTCCCGCGTCAGCGGCAGATCGAACACCATCCGGTTGGTGGCACCGCCCGGCGTCAGCGAGGCATCGCGGCGGGCGATGATCGACAGGAGGCTGGCGATCTTCTCGCGCGCGGTCTTGCGGCCTAGGACCAGCATCCACTCGCGGGCGGCGTCCAGCTCATCCAGAGTCATTTCCAGCAGCCGGTGGGCGATATGCGGGGTACGCTCCATCAGCTCTTCGAACGGCTTCTTGCGGAAGCAGCACATCACCACGTCGGTGGTCGCCGCCACATCATAGGCCGCGCCTTCGCGGCCCGGGCGGCCGACAAAATCGCTGGGCAGCAGCAGGCCAACCATCTGGGTGCGCCCGTCCTCCATCGTCTGGGTGAGGGAGGCGATGCCGGAGACCACAGAGCCCACGAAATTCATCACGTCGCCGGACCAGATGATCGGCTGGCCCGCCTCGTAGGTGCGGTAGTATTTGATAGCGTCCAGCTCCTCCAGCTCATCAGCGTTGCAGCGCGCGCAGACGGCCCGGTGACGGATCGGGCAGTCGCCGCATCTGGAATGGGAAAGTACAGGAGCGTTCATTCGTTGGTCCGGTTTGATCTGGGTCAAGGCTCAGGTTCGCGGGTTCCCATAACGCTAATTGAATGGAACAGAAAGCTCAATTGGCCGAACTTGGTTTGTTCGACGCCAAAGTGCCGCGCTATACCAGTTATCCAACCGCGCCGCACTTCGGCAAAGAGACTGATTCTGCGCAGTTTTCCAGTTGGATTTCAAAGATTTCCCCCGGCAGCAGCATTTCGCTCTATATGCATGTGCCGTTCTGCCGCAGATTGTGCTGGTTCTGCGCCTGCCGCACGCAGGGCACTCATTCCGACGCCCCGGTGGAGGCCTATGCAGAGGTCCTGAAAGCCGAGATTGCGCTCTTGAAGGCGCAGCTGCCCGAGGGCATCACCCTGTCGCGCCTGCATTGGGGCGGCGGCACTCCGACGCTCCTCAGCGCGGATCTGATCCGCGGCCTCGCCGCCGCCATCACCGAAGCCATTCCGCTGGCGCCGCGGGCGGAATTCTCGGTTGAGATCGACCCGAATGAAATCGGCGACCGGCGCCTGGATGCGCTGGCCGAAGCAGGCATGAACCGCGCCTCTGTCGGGGTGCAGGATTTCGACAGCACAATCCAGCAGGCGATCGGCCGCATTCAGAGCTTCGAATCCACGCGCGCCGCCATTGAGCAGCTGCGCGCGCATGGCATCACCAGCCTCAATGCCGATATCCTCTATGGCCTGCCGCATCAGACGCCGGCCATCATGACCGAAAGCGTGCAGAAGCTGTTGTCGCTGACACCGGACCGGGTGGCGGTCTACGGCTATGCCCATGTGCCCTGGATGGCCGGGCGCCAAAGCATGATCCGCTCCGATGCGCTGCCCACCCCCGAATCGCGGCTGGAGCTGTTTGAGACGGCCCGCCAGCTGTTCCTGTGGGACGGCTACCGGGAAATCGGCATCGACCATTTCGCGCGGCCCCACGACGGGCTGGCGGTGGCGCAGCAAACCGGGCGGCTCAGGCGCAATTTCCAAGGCTACACCGACGATCCGGCAGAGGTGCTGATCGGCATCGGCGCCTCCGCGATCTCGCGCTTCCCGCAGGGCTATGCGCAGAACGCGCCGGGCACGTCGAACTATGTCCGCGCCATCCGCGACGGCCAGTTCGCAACCGCCCGCGGCCATGCCTTTGGCGGCGAGGACCTGCTGCGGGCGCGGCTGATCGAGGCGCTGATGTGCGATTTCCGGATTTGCCGGGAGGAGATCCTGTCGCGGTTTGCGGTGCCTGAAGACCGGCTGGAGCGGATGTTTGAAGCGGCCAGCGCGGCCTTTCCGGGGATGCTGGCTGTGTCGGCAAAAGGCCTTGCCATCCGCGAGGAGGCGCACCCGCTGACCCGGATGATCGCCCGCAGCTTTGACGCCTATGACCTGAGCCAGGCCGGCCACAGCACCGCAATCTGACCTTTTCCAAAGGAACAAGCGCGCTCCCGCCCGTCGCCGCCGCGCCTTGCGGCGCAGCGCTCCGGTTGGGCGAGGGGTTCCGGCGCAGCCGTGGCACCTGCGGGCGCGGGAGGAGTCTGCTGTTTCCCAGGTGACACCCATTAGGTCAGCACTGCTGCCTGAATGTTTCGCGCGCGAAACATTTGGTCAAATGCGCTGCCGCAACTTGTGGGCGTTGAGCGGGCCGCGAACGCATAGATGCTGCAAAACCTGACAGCGGGTTAACTGGCAAGTTAACCCGCGGCGGCCAGCAGCTTGCGGGTGTACTCGGCTCTCGGGTTGGCGAACAGCTCCTCTGCCGCGCCGGTCTCCACCACGTCGCCCTGGTTCATCACCACCACCTTGTGCGACATCGCCCGCACCACGTTGAGGTCGTGGGAAATGAACAGGTAGGCGAGGCCATAGCGCGTCTGCAGATCGCGCAGCAGTTCGACAATCTGCACCTGCACCGTCATGTCCAGCGCCGAGGTCGGCTCATCCAGCACCACCAGCTTGGGCCGCAGCACCATGGCGCGGGCAATCGCAATCCGCTGGCGCTGGCCGCCGGAGAACTCATGCGGGTAGCGGTCCATCGCTGCCGGGTCGAGGCCCACCTCCTGCATCACCTCCGCCACCAGCTCGCGGGTGTCGCGGTGCTGGTCCACCTTGTGGATCGCCAGCCCCTCCGCGATGATCTGGGCGCAGGTCATCCGCGGGCTGAGCGAACCGAACGGGTCCTGGAACACGATCTGCATGTCCTTGCGCAAGGCGCGCAGATCGCGGGTAGACCATTTGCGCAGGTCCTGGCCCTGAAATTCAACTGCGCCCTCGGATGCAATCAGCCGCATGATGGCGAGCGCCAGCGTGGTCTTGCCGGACCCCGATTCCCCCACGATGCCCAGGGTTTCACCTGCCCGGACCGAGACCGACATCGGGTTCACCGCCTTCACATGGCCGACGGTGCGCTTTAGCAAGCCGCGCTGGATCGGGAACCAGACCTTCAGGTCCCTGGCCGCCACCAGTTCCTCGGCGGTTTCCGGCACCGGCTGCGGCTGGCCGGAGGGTTCCGCCGCCAGCAGTTTCTGCGTGTAGGGGTGCTGCGGATTGGCAAAGATTTCTGCCGCCGGACCTTCCTCGACGATCTCGCCGCTTTTCATCACGCAGACCCGGTCGGCAATACGGCGCACGATGCCGAGGTCATGGGTGATGAACAAGAGCCCCATGCCCTCGCTTTCCTTGAGTTCCGCCAGAAGGTCGAGGATCTGCGCCTGGATGGTCACATCCAGCGCCGTTGTGGGCTCATCCGCGATCAGGATGTCGGGCTTGTTCGCAAGTGCCATGGCGATCATCACCCGCTGCCGCTGCCCGCCCGACAGCTGGTGCGGATAAGACGTCAGCCGGTTTTCGGCGTCGCGGATGCCGACCTTCTCCAGCAGCTCCAGAATGCGCGCGCGCGCGGATTTGCCGGCCAGCCCCTGGTGCAGGGCGAGGGATTCCTCCAGCTGGCGTTCGATGGTGTGCAGCGGGTTGAGCGAGGTCATCGGCTCCTGGAAGATGAAGCTGATGTCATTGCCGCGCACCTGCATCAGGTGGCGCTCGCTGGCGCCGACCATCTCGGTGCCGTCATAGGTGACGGAGCCTTCGATCATGGCGCTGTCGCCCAGGAGCGACACAGTGGACAGTGCCGAGACCGATTTGCCGGAACCGCTTTCGCCCACCAGCGCAACGGTTTCGCCGCGGCCGACGGAGAAAGAGACGCCGCGCACCGCTTCGGTCACCTTGCCGTCCTGGCGGAAAGAGACGCGGAGGTTCTGGACATTCAGGAGGGGGGAGGTTTTGGTCATGAGAACGTCCGAAAGTTTGAAGCCCAGCTTTTAAGAACTAACCGGGGTGCGCAGCAGCCCGGATCGCCCCCGACCCGCCCCCCAGGGCGGGGGCGATTTGCCCCCACCCTCGGGCCGGGGGCGACCCTAATGTTCCTAATCCTCATGAAAACGTCTTCCGCGGGTCAAAGGCATCACGCACGCCCTCGAAGATGAAGATCAAGAGCGACAGCATGATGGCGAAGGTGAAGAAGGCGGTGAAGGCGAGCCAGGGCGCCTCCAGGTTCTGCTTGGCTTGCAGCGTCAGCTCCCCCAGCGACGGTGCCGAGGACGGCAGGCCGAAGCCAAGGAAATCCAGCCCCGCCAGCAGGCCGATGGTGCCGGTGATGATGAAGGGCAGCATCGTCAGCGTCGCCACCATTGCATTGGGCAGCATGTGGCGGAACATGATGGTCAGGTTGCCGACCCCCAGCGCCTTGGCGGCGCGGACGTATTCCAGATTGCGGGCGCGCAGGAACTCGGCCCGGACCACGCCGACCAGCGCGGTCCAGCCGAACAGCACCATGAGGAATACCAGGAGCCAGAAGCTGCGGCCCAAGATCGCAAACATGATGATGATGACATAAAGCGAGTTCACCGAGCCCCAGACCTCAATCACCCGCTGGAACACCAGGTCCGTCAGGCCGCCGAAATAGCCCTGCACCGCGCCTGCCAGAATGCCGATCAGGCTGGCGGCGCCAGTCACCATCAGGGTGAACAGGATCGACAGGCGGAAGCCGTAGATCACCCGCGCCAGCACATCGCGCTTGGTATCATCGGTGCCCAGCAGGTTCAGCCCGCCGGGCGGCAGCGGTGCCGCGCCGGGGCGGTCCACCGTGGTGTCAAAGCTGTAGGGGATCGGCGGCCAGAGGGTCCAGCCTTCGTGGAAATCATCCGCCGCATAGGTGCCAGCGGCGATCTCCTCCAGGATGGTCTCCGGCTCGTCAAAGCAGTCCTCCACCCCGCCGGAGCGGATCAGGCATTCGACCTCCGGATCGCTGTAGACCGCCTCTGTCTGAAAATCTCCGCCGAATTGGGTCTCCGGGTAAAACTTGAACACCGGCGCATAGACCTCGCCGCGGTAGCTCACGAGGATCGGCTTGTCGTTGGCGATGAACTCGGCAAACAGCGACAGGCCGAACAGCACCGCAAAGATCCACAGGGACCAATAGGCACGGCGGTTGCGGCAGAAGTTGCGCCAGCGGCGCTGGTTCAGGGGGGAGAGCGTCATGGATCAGCCCTCCCGCTTTTCAAAGTCGATGCGCGGATCGACCACCACATACATCAGGTCGGAGACGATGCCGACCACCAGCCCCATCAGGCCAAAGATATACATGGTGCCGAACATCACCGGGTAATCGCGCGCCACCGCGGCCTCAAACCCCAGCCGGCCAAGGCCGTCGAGCGAGAAGATCGTCTCGATGATCAGGGAGCCTGCGAAGAACACACCGATGAACACCGCCGGGAAGCCTGCAATGACGATCAGCATCGCATTGCGGAACACGTGGCCGTAGAGCACCCGGTTCTCGCTGAGGCCCTTGGCGCGGGCGGTCATTACATATTGCTTCTTGATCTCATCGAGGAAGGAGTTCTTGGTCAGCAGCGTCAGCGTCGCAAAGGCCGCGATGGTGGAGGCGGTGACCGGCAGCGCGATGTGCCAGAAATAATCCGCGATCTTGCCGAACAGGCTGAGGCTCTCCCAGTTATCCGACGTGAGGCCGCGCAGCGGGAAGATCTGCCAGTAGGAACCGCCGGCAAACAGCACCAGCAGCATGATGGCAAACAGGAAACCCGGGATCGCATAGGCGGCGATGATCACGCCGCTGGTCCAGGTATCAAAGGGCGAGCCGTCGCGCATCGCCTTGCGGATGCCCATCGGGATCGAGATCAGATAGGCAATCAGCGTCGACCAAAGGCCAAGCGAGATCGAGACCGGCATCTTCTCCAGCACCAGCTCGGTCACGCCGATCTTGCGGAAATAGCTCTCGCCGAAGTCAAAGCGCGCGTAGTTGCCGAGCATTGTCAGGAAGCGCTCCAGCGGCGGCTTGTCGAGGCCGAACTGTTCTTCCAGTTCCTCGATCAGCTCCGGCGGCAGGCCCTGGCGGCCGGCGTAGTTCTCGTTGGCGCTGATCGCCTCGGTGCCGGTGTCGCCGCCGCCGCCGGCAAAGCCCTCGAACACGTCGCCGCCGCCCTCGAGCTGGGCGATGATCTGCTCGACGGGGCCGCCGGGCACAAACTGCACCAGGGCAAAGTTCACCAGCAGGATGCCGAACAGAGTCGGGATCACCAGCAGCAAGCGCCGAAGGATATAGGCAGCCATGTCCGTCCCTTACCGCAGCGCGCCGACGGCTTTGAGCTCCGCCTCGCGTACCGCATCAATCCACCACAGGTCCAGAAGGCCGGTGTCATAGGGCGGCAGGTTTTCCGGCTGGCGGTACATGTCCCAGTAGGCGACCCAGTTCACGTCCAGATACCAGGTCGGCACCATGAAACGCTTGGCGCGCAGCAACCGGTCCAGTGCACGCACATTGGCACGCAGGTCTTCCAGGGATTTGGCCTCAACGACGCCGTCAATCAGTGCGTCCACCGCCGGATCGGCCAGCCCTGCCGGATTGAAAACCGAATATTCATGCGCCTCGGACCCGAAGTACTGTTGCAGGCCCGTCGACGGCTCCAGCGACATCGGGAAAGCAGAAAAGATCATATCGATCTCCTTCTCCCGGCGGCGGCTGGTGAATTGGGCGTAGTCGACCCGGTTCACCACCGCATCCAACCCCATGGTGCGCAGGTTGGAGACATAAGGCTGCACGATACGCTCAATAGTCGGGCTATCCACAAGGAATTCGATCTTTAGAAGCTCGCCAGCCGCATTGCGGCGCATACCGTCATCGCCTACGGTCCAGCCGGCCTCATCCAGCAGCTTCATCCCCCGGCGCAGATTCTTGCGATCGCCGGGGCGGGAGGCTTTGGACGCATGCGCCATCACCGGCTCAGACGTCAGGATGGACGGGTCGATCTGATCGCCCAGCGCCTCCAGCACCTCCTTCTCGCGCCCCTCAGGCAGACCTTCGGCGGCCAGCGGCGAATCCTGCCAGAAGGAGGAGCGGTGGCGGAACAGCCCGTATTGCAGGCTTTCGTTGGTCCATTCGAAATTGAACGCCAGCTGCATTGCCTCGCGGACGCGTATGTCCTGGAACTTGGGCCGCAGCAGGTTCATAACGAAACCGCCGGCGGCAGGCACGTTGCCATCGGGAATTTCCGCTTTGATCACCTGGCCGTTTTCAACCGCGGCAAAGTCATATGCGGTTGCCCAGCTTTTCGAGTTGCTTTCCGAACGCAGCGTGTAAACGCCCGCCTTGAAGCCTTCCATCGCGGCAATCGCATCGCCGAAATACTCGACCCGGATGCGGTCATAGTTGTGGCGGCCGACGTTCACGTTCAGGTCCTTGCCCCAATAGTCCGGGTTGCGGCGGTAGACGATGCGCTGGTTCACATCGGCGCTTTCCAGAATGTAGGGGCCGGAACCGATGCCCGGATCCAGCCGCGGCTGGTCGATGCGGCGGTTTTCCGGATCAGCCTCGAACCAGGCCTTGGAGAACACCGGCGTGCCGCCGACCTGGGTGATCATCGCCCGGCGCGGGAAATCCGGGGAGAAATGGAATTTCACCCGGTGCGGGCCCAGCGCCTCTGCCTTGGGGATGCGCTTGCGCACCGCCTCGGCATAGGATTTCAGCCCCTGGTCCAGCAGGATGTTGTGGGAAAACACCACATCGTCGGCGGTGACCGGCGTTCCGTCGGAGAACTTTGCTTCGGGACGCAGGTTGAAGATCACCCAGTCCTGGCTTTCGGGGTATTCCAGGCTTTCGGCAACCAGACCGTAGTAGGATCCGGGCTCGTCATAGGATTCCACCAGCAGACTCTCGTAGTGGCTGGAGGCGAGCATCCCTGCCCGGCCCTTGCGGGTAAAGGGGTTCATGCTGTCGAAGGTGCCGACCGCGGAAATCGACAGTTCGCCGCCCTTGGGCGCCTCCGGGTTCACGTATTCGAAACGGGCAAAGCCTTCGGGGTATTTCAGCTCGCCGAACTCGGCAAAGCCATGCGCCTTGATGATGGTCTCTTCCGCCTTGGCCAGCGTTGCGGCGGCCAGCGTCAGGATCAGCCCCAGCATCATGGCCTGAGCCAGCACGGCGGCGGCCTGCAGCGGGTTCACGTCGTCCTTCGCGCGTGCGCGCGCCGCAGCTTTGGCGGTGTTCATCTGCCATGACCTCCTTTGCCCGGAACTGGAGCCCGGGTTTTTCGCCCCCAAGCTAATGTCCGGGGGCGGTAACATTCAAGTTGAGATTAGGTGATGCAGGCCCGCTTCTGGGCAAAAAGCAGCCGAAACAAGGGCCTGCGCAGAGCCGCGCTTGCGCGAAATAAAATTGCCTGCCAGCCTCAGATCACTATTGCGTTATGAAACGAGGGAGTCTGCCGATGCTGAAGTCAATGAAACTTGCCGCTCTCGCGGTTGCCGGGGCCGCCGCGCTCAGCGCCTGCGCCCAGCAGGAAGAGGAAGTGGTCTACACCAGCCCGGAAGAGGCCTATTGCGTGCAAACCGGCGGCCAGTACGTGCTGCGCAGCGGCAAGGCGGGCACCATCGGCGTCTGCATCCTGCCCGACGGCACGGAGCGCGATGCGCTGGCCTATTACCGGGAAAACAACCCGGCCTGAGCCAACGGCACTCAGACGCGCATCAAAAAAAGCCGCTGCATATCGCAGCGGCTTTTTCATTTGGATAGCTGGGACAGCGGCCGGGCTTAGCCGTCCAGGCTGTCCAGATAGGCGATGAGGTTCACCCGGTCCGCCTGTTTCTTCAGGCCGGAGAACGACATGGTGGTGCCGGACGCATAGGCCGACGGCTTGGCCAGGAAGGCATCCAGCTCTTCTGGGGTCCAGGCGTTGCCGGCCAGGCCGGTCAGAGCGCCGGAGTAACCGAAGCCCGAAGCAGAGGCGATATCGCGGCCGACCACGCCGTACAGATACGGGCCGGTGGCGTTGGCGCCGTCTTCCAGCTTGTGGCAGGCAGAGCATTTCTTGAAGACTTTGGCGCCTTTGGCGGCGTCGGCGGAGGCCATCAGCTCTTCGAAGCTGACTTCCGGCTCATCGCCGCCGGCATCTTCGGCAGAGGCGACTTCGATCACATAGGAAGCCTCACCGTGGCTGTCCATGTGATACAGTACTTCTGCGCCCCATTTGCCCAGAAGGAATACCAGGAACGCGCCGCAGACGCCTGCGGTCGCTTTGGTGAGGGTCATCGTGTCAAACATGATCGCGAGTCCATTTAGCTGTCTGCAGGGGTGTCTAAGGCTTCCCCTCCCAAGTGGCAAGGTATAGACAGCGCGACGAAACGCCCAAATATTGAAGTTTTGCACGGGGAACACACCCATGAGCCGCAAAATCGCCATTCAGGGGGAGCTTGGCTCCTACAGCCACGAGGCCTGCCGCATCGCCCGCCCCGGCATGGAGGTGCTGCCCTGCCGCACGTTCGAGGACATTCTGGAGGCGGTGCGCAGCGGCGAAGCGGAACAGGCAATGCTGCCGGTGGAGAACTCTACCTACGGGCGGGTGGCCGACAGCCATCGGCTGCTGCCGCACAGCGGGCTGCACA
Source organism: Leisingera sp. McT4-56 (assembly GCF_020514995.1). Taxonomy (NCBI): domain Bacteria; kingdom Pseudomonadati; phylum Pseudomonadota; class Alphaproteobacteria; order Rhodobacterales; family Roseobacteraceae; genus Leisingera; species Leisingera sp. McT4-56. Next base: position 21,333 of record NZ_JAJALF010000011.1, read on the forward strand.
TCATCGACGAGGCGTTTGTGCGGGTGCATATCAACCTGCTGGCGGTGCCAGGGGCGAAACTGGAAGACATCCGCGAGGCGCATTCGCATCTGGTGCTGCTGCCGCAGTGCGCAACCTTCCTGCGCGAGCACGGCATCCGCGGCCGCGTCAGCCCCGACAATGCCCGCGCCGCCCGCGACGTGGCCGACGCGGGCGACATCCACTCCGCCGCCCTGGCCAGCGAGCTGGCGGGCGAGATTTACGGGCTGGAAGTGCTGGCCCGCCATATCGAGGACAACGGCGACAACACCACCCGGTTCCTGATCATGGCCAAGGACATTGATTACACCCGCCGCGGCGCCCACAACATGATCACCAGCTTCGTGTTCCAGGTACGCAACATCCCCGCCGCGCTCTACAAGGCGATGGGCGGCTTTGCCACCAACGGCATCAACATGACCAAGCTGGAAAGCTACATGGTGGACGGGTCGTTCACCGCGACCCAGTTCTATGCTGATATCGAAGGCCACCCGGACGACGCCAATGTGCAGCTGGCGATGGACGAGCTGAGCTATTTCACCACAAATGTGGAAATCCTCGGCGTCTATCCGGCGGACAACGGCCGGTTCTGAACACGGTTCGCAAGACTGCCCCAGGCGGGGCTTTGCCCCTCTTGGCCGTGCGGCCAATTCACCCCAGGATATTTCCGGCCAGATGAAGAGGCCCCCCCCGCCGCACGCCGGCGTGGCGCCCGGCCCAGCGGCGCCGGGGCAATCTCTGACCGCTGCAGGGCGGGCGGGAGATTCTCCCCTTCTCAAGGTCTATTCAGTTGTTCGGGGAGATAAGTGAGAGGCTGGACATCGACCCAAGCGGGGCTCGTTGTGGCTGCTTCCTTCCGGACCTGACCAGGTTGGCGAGGCGCTTGCCCGCGCCAACCTCTCGAATCCCGATATAAGGACCGCTGCCGGGAATGGCAAGGGCCGCTCCGGCTGCGTTTTCAGGCAGTCAAAGCTGCAGTTCCAGCTCCCAGAAGCCGCTGCTGCTGAAGCCGCGGGGCGTGGCCAGCCCGGCGGGCAGCTCCTCCATGTGCTCCGCTGCGCCGGGGCCAGTCACCGCCACCGCGCTGGCGCCCGGCACCGGCGCCAGCCGCCACGGGTACGGCGCCTCCGCCAGCGGCTCCGGCGGCAGCCGTCCGGCAATATAGTCGCGGATCGCCTGGCGGATCCGGACCGGCGGCACCGGCTGCTCCTCTGCCGCCTGCAGCATCCGGAACCGGCCGCCGCCACTGGCCCGGTAGCTGTTCACCGCAACCGCAAAGCGCTGGTCCGGTGCCACCGGCCTGCCGTTCCAGCTGAGGTTCGCGATCCGGCAGGCCTCCGGGCTGAGCCGCTCTCCGGCAGCTGAGAACCGCGGCGGCCGGGTCAGGTCGATCTGGTAGCTGAGCCCGAAGATCACATCGAAATTGTGCCCGGCTCGATGAGGATCAGTCAGCCGCCTGCCGGAGCTGCCCGGCAGTATCCGGTTGAACAGCCCGGCGGACATTTCCAGCCAGTCCCGCAGCTGCGCGCCGCTGACCAGGATCACCCGCAGCTCATTGGGAAAGATCTGCAGGTCGGCGATATTGCGGTTGCACAGCACTCCGGCGGCGATATCGGTATAGAAAAAAGGGCCTGAGCGGCCGCCGAATTTGCAGGGCGCCGCTGCCGACAAGAGCGGCAGGCCTTCCGCTGCGGTACCCTGCAGCAGCAGCCGCGCCGCCGCCGCCTGGGCGCTGCCGACCAGCGCCAGGCCGCGGTCCGGCGCAAAGAAGGTGAAATAGGAATGCATGGCCACCGGACTGTGGCCCGCAGGCTCCCGCATCCTTTCCAGCGTGCGCGCGTGATCCTCTGCCAGCGCCCGCACCAGGCCGGGGTCTTCGGACGCCAGCGGCTGCACCGCGCGGGCCTGCGTTTGCTGCGCCACCGGCTGCAGGCTGGCGCTGCCGCCGGCCGGGCGCCAGCCGTTGCCCGTGTACTCCAGCTCCAGCCGTATCACCCCCAGATGCGAGCCATGCGCCCCCGGCATCACCACCGGCTTGGCAAAGGTATGCTGCGGATCCGGCAGGGTCAGATGGGTATGGCCGCCGACCAGGGCATCGATGTCCGGCAGCGCGGCAAGCTGCTCCAATGCGTTCTCGCTGCTTTCCCCGCCTGCAGCCGCCAGCCCGGTATGCGCCAGCGCCAGCACCAGATCGCAGCCCTGCGCCTTCAGCTGCCGCGCCTGCGCCGCTGCCGCCTCGACGATGCCCGTGGCCTGCAGCTGCCCCGCCAGCACCTGGCGGCACCATGTCAGCGTCTGCGGCGGCAGCACCGACAATAGACCGATCCGCACCGGCGGCAGGTCCAGGCATGTCGGGATCTGCCGTTCCAGTACCGCCGCAGGCGCAAACGGCAGCCGCAGCCCCGGCTGCGCCGCCGTCAGATTGGAGCACAGCACCGGACAGGGCGCGTCCTGCAGCACTTCCGCCAGCGCCTCCAGCCCGAAATCGAAATCGTGATTGCCGAGGCCCGCCGCATCATATTCCAAAACCTGAAATGCACGCACCAGCGGATGCGGCCCCGCCGCACCCGGCTGGATGTCTCCCAGCGGCGCCCCCAGGAACCCGTCGCCGTTGTCCACCAGCAGGGCGGCGGCGCCCTCGCGCGCCGCGCGGGCGCGCGCTTGCGCGATCAAGGTCGCCACCCGCGAAAGCCCGATAGCCGGGTCAGGCCGGTTGGCATAATAGTCATGGCTCAACAGATTGCAGTGCAGGTCCGTGGTGGCCAGCACGTGCACTGCCCCGGCGGTCCGGGGGTCCGAGGCCCCTGCCCCGCCGGTCATGTCCGAATTCCAGCTGACACCGCCTGCCCGCCACTCCTTGCGGCGCCATTCAGCGCCATTCTTTGTTGCGGCCATTTGAATCAGCGTTTTAACGATTTGCAAAGAATCCTTTTCGCTGCCTGTTAACTTTTTCACAGAGGCGCGGCCGCGCCGGCCTTGTTCCGCCCTGTTCTGCTGTAAAATGCGCGCGCCTCAACCGCGCAGGTGTGGCCGCGCGGTGACAGGCAAGCGCGGATCGCGGCCGATTGCTGGCAACGGCTGCGGCACACTGTCATGCATTGCCGCATTCCAAGCGTTGAGCCCGGCGGCCCGGCCGCCAGTCATTAGGAGAGCCGCCATGAAACGCGCAGAACAGGTGACATTCGGCAGCGGCGGGCTGGAGCGGGCCGCGCATCTGCGCAGCGACGCAGCCGCGCTGGACGCCGCCTGGGCCAGCGCGGACACCCGGGTGCTGCTGCTGTGGCGCGGCAAGCCGCTGACCCGGCGCGAAACGGAGGCGGAACTGCCCTGCGGCCTGGCCTGGACCGATCCGACGCATCCGCTGGCCGCCGCCCGCAGGGATGAGGCGCTGTTTCTGGGCCTCGGCAGCGGCGGCGCGCCCTGCTTTGCCTGCGATATCAGCAGCTGGCAGCCCGACAGCCTGGACCAGGACGCCCTAAACAGCTTTGCCGACGCCAGCGAGCAGCAGCATCCGGATCTGCCGCAAGGCCGTGTCTTTGCCGAGCTGCGCCGGGTGATGACCCGTCTCACCCCGCTCGAGGCAGAGCTGGCCGCCACCGCCAAGGCGATGCTGGCCTGGCACCGCAGCCACCGCTTCTGCGCCTGCTGCGGCGCGCCCAGCGATATGGCGCAGGCAGGCTGGCAGCGGGTTTGCCCGTCCTGCAAGGCGCCGCATTTCCCGCGCACCGACCCGGTGGTGATCATGCTGATCACCCACGGCGACGCGGTGCTGATGGGCCGCTCGCCCGGCTGGCCCGAGGGCATGTATTCGCTGCTTGCAGGTTTCGTGGAGCCCGGCGAGACGCTGGAGGCGGCGGTGCGCCGCGAGGTGCTGGAGGAAACCGGCGTTCAGGTCGGCGCGGTAAGCTACTTGTCAAGCCAGCCCTGGGCCTTTCCGATGTCACTGATGTTCGGCTGCGCCGGCGAGGCGCTGAGCCGCGAGATCACCATCGACCCGGCAGAGATCGAGGATGCGCTGTGGGTCAGCCGCCAGGAAATGATGACGGTCTTTGCGGGTGAGCACCCGGTTCTGAAACCGGCGCGCAAAGGGGCGATTGCGCAGTTTTTGCTGAAGAACTGGCTTGCAGACACACTAGACTAACGCGCATATGATCTGGAAACGGCGCAGCAGCCCGGCAACGCACCGGCAAGGCAACTGAGGCAGGCGAAGATGGAATTTAAGAGCAGCGAAGATATCGAGGCCCCGATTGCCGAGGTGTTCCAGGCAATCTCCGATTTCGACTCGCTGGAACGCTCTGCCCTGCGGCGCGGCATAGACCTGCAGCGCACCGGCGACACCGCTTATCCGGCGGGCGGGCTGGCCTGGGATCTGTCCTTCAGCTTCCGCGGCAAGCAGCGCGATATCGCGCTGACGCTGGCGTCTTATTCGCCGGACACCGGGATGGCCCTGGCGGGCAGCGGCAGCGGCCTGGACGGGCAGATGGGGATCGACCTGCTGGCGCTGTCACCGCAGCGGACCCGGATGTCGGTGCAGCTGAAACTGGCCCCCACCAGCCTGACCGGGCGGCTGATGGTGCAATCGCTGAAACTGGCGCGCAGCAATCTGAACCGCCGGTTCAAGCTGCGTCTGGCGGATTTCGCCCGTATCACTGAAGAACGGCTGAGCCGCACCGCCTGAGCGCACAGGCTGAGCGCACTGCGCTACGCCTGCGGCACCAGCTTCGGCCACAGGGCGGCATTGGCAAGGGCAAAGGCGCCCAGATGGCCGATCCTGCGCACCCCTGCCTCTTGCGGGTCCAGAACCACCCTGCGCTGCGGCACGCCGCCAAAGACATCGCCCAGCCGCCAGACCGCGGCAGGCGGCACCACATCATCATCCGCCATCGCAAACAGATCCACCGGGATACCGCTGCCCTGCCATTTCGGCTGCGGCAGGCTGCTGCCGGTTTCCGGCAGGTAGCTGCCCGGCGTGGTGCACCAGCGCCGCCATTGCCAGTAGACGCCAGCCGGCAAATCGGCCCCGAACCCCACCGCGCGCCCGGGCAGGTAGCCCAAGGCACGGACCAGCGGCGGCACATGGCCGAACCAGAAAGCCAGCGCCAGCGCGCGGTAGGGCCAGGGATGATCGTGGTGATGCACCAAGCCGCCCGCAACCACGATCATGCGGGCGACGTCCGTCAGGCCATCCTGCAGGGGCATCAGCATTGCCCCCAGCGAATGGCCGATCACCAGCAGCGGCACGCCCGCATAGCGCCGCTGCATTTCTGTCCGGGCGGCCGGCTGATCGGCCAGCGCCCAGTCGGCCATGGTGGCCTGTGACCGGCGCGGGTGCATGCGCGCCGAGGCTCCAAAGTCCCGGTAGTCATAGGTCAGGCAGGCCATCTGCCGCTCTGCCGCCAGCCAGCGCGCAAAATGCCGGTAATAGCCCTGCGGCACCCCGGTTGCGCCGTTCAGCACCACCGCTGCCCTGGCCGGTCCCGCCGGGTGATAGAGCCGCCCGGCCAGCACCGCATCGCCTGCGGCAAAGCGCAGCTCCTGCACCCGGATATCCGCAGTGTGTTCTACATGGCTGTCGAGCATGGCACCCTCCTAGACCGATTGGTCTACTCCACCTCTGGACCAATCGGTCTAATGCTGTCAACCTGCCGCCATGACTGACGTGACGACACCCCAGCCCGGCCCGGACAGCCCCGCCCCGACCCGCGAGCGGCTGCTGCGCGCGGCTGCCGGCCTGTTCCGCAACAAGGGTTACAGCGGCACCGGCCTGGCCGAACTGCTGGCCGCGGCAGAGGCGCCCAAGGGCTCGCTCTACCACCATTTCCCGAACGGCAAATCCGACCTCGCCCTGGCCGCGGCGGACTGGGCCTCCGAGCAGATGCTGGAGCTGATCGCCGCCTCCTTTGACCCTGCGCCCAGCTTCCGGGAAGGCGCCAAGACGGTCTGCTACAAGCTGGCCAAACTGTTCGACAAACAGGGAAAATGGAGCGGCTGCCCGGTCTCCGCCACCCTGTTCGAGGGGCCGGAGAACGAGGCCTTCCACCAGCACGCCGCCAAGCTGTTCGAGGGCTGGATCACCGAGACCGCTGCCCATGCCCGGCGTCTAGGCCTGGCCGAGCGCGAGGCCCGCGCAGCCGCAGAGAATTTCTATATCCTGCTGCAGGGCGGCTGGCAGCTGGCCCGGGTGCGGCGCGATTCGGATGTGATCCGGGGCTTGCACCTGCAGATGCACACCCCCGGGCCCGCAGCCTTGCAGGCGCAGAAAAACGATTGACGACTCGGGGGGCCAGCCGCTACCGCTTGTAGCGATGGTTCCCGCGCCACAGAATCTTGTGTCCGGGATGAAAAGGGAACACGGTGCGGCCCCGCCCAGCGCAAGGCCAACTCCGCGACTGCCCCCGCAACTGTAAGCGGCGAGCGACCCCGATAGAGCCACTGGCCCGAATAGGCCGGGAAGGATCGGGAAAGCGACGACCCGCAAGTCAGGAGACCTGCCATCGGAAGTGAAACTCGAACCCGGGCGGGGTGTCCGGACAGGGTCTGATGGCAGCGCGGGACTTCCGCTATCTCATCCGGTCTCTTGTCGCCATGACCCCCGTGCCACGCGCGGAGGGCGCTAACATGATGTGGACGGACCAGACGCATTTCTATGCGGCAACGGATTGCAAATACCTGGGGCGGCCCTGCCCCGCGGCAGAGCGGATGATCGCCAAGCTGGCCGAGGCGATGACCAAGGCCAAGCCGCTGACCCAGGAGGACTTCGAAATCACCGGCACCACCGCGCTGGACGGCTGCCCGCGCAACTGCCCGGCGCAGTTTGCCGCCAGCCACGACCGGATCCGGCTGTTCTGCGGCGTCGGCGAAGAGGCGCCGCGCGACGGGCTGGACCGCTTTGCCGATGCGATCCTCAGCCGCGACGGCATCGGCTTTGCCGCCTCGCGGCTGGACGTCCGCCCCTGCGCGCTGATGGAGGCGCTGCCAAAGACGGCAGAGGCGCGCCAGGCCGAGCAGATGCTGGCGCTGTAGGCAAGGCACCCCAAGGTTTGGCATCACGGCAACGGCAGCACCCCTTTTCGAAGGGGACGGATGCTGCCCGGCCTGTCAGCCGGGCAGAACGTTTAGAATGAAACCAGCCTAACAGGCCTTGCTGCCGTCGCAGGCCCAGTCCAGCTGTTCGTCGGTCTCCACCGCGCAGGGCCGCACCGAGCGCAGCCGCGCCAGCGCCTGCGCCGGGTCCTCGCCGCATTCGATCATCAGCCGCATCACCGCCATGCCGGACCGGCCGCAGCCGCCCCTGCAATGCACCAGCACCCGGCCGCCGCCCGCCAGCGCCTGCCGCGCCGATTTGCTGGCGGCAGCCCATTTTGCGTTCACACCGGGCGGCGGCACCTGGAAATCCGGCACCGGCAGATGGATCCAGCGGCTGGCCATGCTTTGGATATCGACGCCCAGCCGCGGCACTCCGGCGGCGACGTGCTCGGCCTCCGTGGTCATCGAGATCACCAGCCCCGGCCTCCATTGATAGATCTGGATCAGGTCGCTGCGGTAATCGCCCTCGCCGCCCGGCAGCCGGCACAGCGCCAGGATGCCGCCGCCTGCTGACAGCGCGTGGATGGTCAGGCCGGCCTGCGCCGCAGTTTCCTGCACGGCAGGCTTTGAAGTGTCTTCAGTTCGCATACCGCCTCCCTGGACGCTGCGTTCCTGCACTTCCCCCGCTTTTTCCCCTCCCCCTCAGCCTAGCCGCTAACCGCGCAAAGCCAAAGCGCTTTTACTGCCCGGGGAATGCTGCCATCTGCGGTGGACGAACGGGCTGCGCTTCAATACCCTGCGCGGAACGCAGCGCCCCCCGCAAACCGAATCCGGCACGAGACACCATGAACGATACTCCCAGCGGCACCACCCAATCCCAATACCAGGTTCTGGCCCGCAAATACCGGCCCGAAACCTTTGCCGATCTGGTGGGCCAGGATGCGATGGTGCGGACGCTGAAGAACGCCTTTGCCGCCGACCGCATCGCCCAGGCCTTCATCATGACCGGCATCCGCGGCACCGGTAAGACCACCACCGCCCGGATCATAGCCAAGGGCATGAACTGCGTTGGCGAGGACGGCCAGGGCGGCCCCACCACCGATCCCTGCGGCAAGTGCGAGCATTGCGTGGCGATCATGGAAGGCCGCCATGTCGACGTGATGGAGATGGACGCGGCCTCGCGCACCGGTGTCAACGACATCCGCGAGATCATCGACTCGGTGCAGTACCGCGCCGCTTCGGCCCGCTACAAGATCTACATCATCGACGAAGTTCACATGCTGTCGACCTCCGCCTTCAACGCGCTGCTGAAGACGCTGGAGGAGCCGCCTGCGCATGTGAAATTCATCTTCGCCACCACCGAGATCCGCAAGGTGCCGGTGACGGTGCTGTCGCGCTGCCAGCGCTTCGACCTGCGCCGGATCGAACCGGAGGTGATGATCGCCCTGTTGCGCAAGATCGCCGCCGCCGAGGGCGCCGAGATTGCCGAGGACGCGCTGGCGCTTATCACCCGCGCCGCCGAAGGCTCCGCCCGGGATGCGACCTCGCTCTTGGATCAGGCGATTTCCCACGGCGCCGGTGAGACCACCGCCGATCAGGTCCGCGCCATGCTGGGCCTTGCCGACCGCGGCCGGGTGCTGGACCTGATGGACATGATCCTGCGCGGCGATGCGGCGGCGGCGCTGACCGAGCTCAGCGCGCAATATGCAGAGGGCGCCGACCCGCTGGCAGTGCTGCGCGATCTGGCGGAGATCACCCATTGGGTCTCAGTCGTGAAGATCACCCCGGACGCGGCAGAGGACCCCACTGTCAGCCCCGATGAGCGCGCCCGCGGGCAAGCAATGGCCGAGGCGCTGGCGATGCGGGTGCTGACCCGCATGTGGCAGATGCTCTTGAAAGCGCTGGAGGAAGTGGCCGCCGCACCGAACGCGATGATGGCCGCCGAAATGGCGGTGATCCGCCTCACCCATGTGGCCGACCTGCCGAGCCCCGAAGAGCTGATCCGCAAGCTGCAGGACACCCCGCCTCCGCCGCCCCCCGGTCCCGGCGGCCCCGGCGGCGGTGTGCCGATGCAGGGCATGGGCGCCCCGGCGCTTGGCGGCGGCGCACCCGCTGGCGCTGCGCCGCACGGCGGCCCGCAAGGCGGCGCGCCGGTAGCCCATGGCGGCGGCGGCACGGTGGCGGCGCTGGCACCTCAGGTCAGCTCCGCGCTGGCCCGTTATCCGTCCTTTGAACATGTGGTCGAACTGATCCGGGTGAACCGCGACGTGAAACTGCTGGTCGAAGTGGAAACCGGCGTGCGGCTGGTCTCCTACCAGCCCGGGCGGATCGAATTCACCCCCTCGGCCCAAGCACCGCGCGACCTGGCCGCCCGGCTCGGCTCGGCGCTGCAGACTTGGACCGGCGCGCGCTGGGTGGTGTCTATCGCGCCGGACGGCGATGCGCCCACCATTGCCGAGGTCCGCGACGCGGCCGAGAACGCCCTGCGCGAGAAGGCCACGGCGCATCCGCTGGTGCAGGCGGTGCTGGAAAGCTTTCCCAAGGCCAAGATCACCCGCATCCGCACGCCCGAGGAACTGGCCGCCGAGGTTGCCGCCGAGGCCCTGCCCGAGGTGGAGGACGAATGGGATCCGTTCGAGGACGGTTAAAGCTTTACTGCGGTTGGCTTGGCACTCCCTCCGCCTCAAAGAACTGATTTTTTCAGCCACTTAGGGCAGCGCCCGTCCCGGCGGGGCGGGAAGCGAAGCGCCCGCCACCGTTTTGCCGGAGGCAAACCTTCGGTTTGATGGGGGGAGGGGACGGGCGCTGCCCGGCCTATCGGACGGGCGAAAGAGCGCTAAACCGCTCCACGAAGACAATCCTGCCCCTTGTTTCGCGGTCCCGCGGCCCGTATCTGTGCCCCAAACTCGGAATCTCAGGAGAAACCACATGCTCAAAGGCCTCGGCGGTCTTGGCGACATGGCCAAGATGATGAAATCGGCACAGGAACTGCAAACCAAGATGGCGCAGATGCAGGAAGACCTGCACAACGTCATGGTGACCGGCGAGGCCGGCGCCGGCTTGGTCAAGGCAACCGCGTCTGCCAAGGGCGACCTCAAGGCGCTGGACATCGACCCGTCGATCTTCAACGGCGACGACAAGGAAGTGGTCGAGGACCTGATCCTGGCCGCCATCAAGGACGCCCAGGCCAAGGCGGCGGAAAAGGCGCAGGAAGAAATGGCCAAGCTGACTGAAAGCATGGGCCTGCCCAAGGACATCAAGCTGCCGTTCTGAGCTGCACGAAATTCCCCTGCAAAAGGCGGCCCGTCAGGAGCCGCCTTTTCTTTTGCCCGTCTCAGCCCGTCTCCAGCCGGAACTTCAAAAACCGCTGCCCCTCGTATTGCACCGCCCCGGTCTGCACCGCCCCAAGCCGCATCAGCGGCCGCAGATGCCGCCGTGTCGGCGGCAGCAGGAAGGTGACATAGGGGATACGCGCGTCCGCGCGGGCAAATTCCAGCGCCTTGCGGGCGATGGCGGGGCCAAGGCCGAAGCAGTCCGGGCGCAGCACCAGCCCGAAATCCCACTCATCCCCCTCTTTCTGGAAGCCGCCCCAGCCAAGGTAAGCATCACCGCGCAAGCAAGCCCAATGGCCCAGCCCGTCGCGCTGCCAGCAGGCCTCCTTGGAGTCCACGAAATCCCTCGCCGCGGCCTCATCCCATGCCCCGGTCAGCAACGGCATATGCTCCGCCATCCGCGGGTCTGACATGTGGCGGGCAATTTCCTGCGGCGTTACCTCCGTCAGCCGACCGAAACGCAACTGGGGAGAAATTCCTGCTTCCCGCGCTATCTCGCCGCCCATCCCGAACCCTCCGCATTTTCAGGCAAGGCATACCCCCGGGGCGCCAGAAAAACAAACCCCGAACATTTTACCGCACGGCCCTTGCGCTCCGTGGCCCCGGGTGGCCTATATGGCAAGGAACCCTAAGGCCCGCGGCATGATCAAGAACTCCACCACCAACATCGAAGACCTGATTGCCCTGATGGCCAAGCTGCCGGGGCTGGGACCGCGCTCGGCCCGGCGTGCGGTGCTGCATCTGATCCGCAAGCGGGCACTGCTGCTGACGCCCCTGGCGGATGTGATGAGCGAGGTGGCCGCGACAGCCCGCGAATGCCTTAACTGCGGCAACGTGGGCACCAGCGAGATCTGCCCGATCTGCACCGACGAGGTGCGCGGCAACGGCGAGCTGTGCGTGGTCGAGGATGTGGCCGACCTCTGGGCAATGGAACGCTCGGGCGTGTTCAAGGGCCGTTACCATGTGCTCGGCGGCACGCTCTCGGCGCTGGATGCAGTGGGGCCGGAGGATCTGCGCATCCCGCGGCTGATCGACCGGGTGGCGACCGAGGGCGTCCGCGAGGTGATCCTGGCCCTCAATGCCACCATCGACGGCCAGACCACCGCCCACTACATCGCCGACCAGCTGCAGGGGCAGGTGAAACTGACCTCCCTCGCCCAGGGCGTGCCGATCGGCGGCGAGCTGGATTACCTCGATGACGGCACCATTTCCGCGGCACTCAGCGCACGCAAGGAAATCTGACGGCGCGGCCCTAGTGTTGCAGCGGTCCTGCGTTCTTCAGGCGTAGAAGCTTTTCAGCCCCTGCAACGCCTGCGCCAGCGCAGCATCCTCCACATCCTTGTGCAGCACCAAACGGATGGCGCCGGAGCTGCTGCCGCCGATTGCCACGCCCTCTGCCGCCAGATGCGCCCGCAGATCATCATTGCGCCCGTCAGCGGGTGTGAAGAACACCATGTTGGTGGCCTGCACGACCTCGCCCGCGCCCAAGCCCCGCAACACATCAGCCAATTCCGCCGCGCGCGCGTGATCCTCTGCCAGCCGCCCCGCGTTGTGCTCCAGCGCATAAAGCCCGGCGGCAGCCAGCACCCCCGCCTGCCGCATGCCGCCGCCCAGCATCTTGCGCCAGCGCCGCGCCTTGGCGATCAGATCCGCAGGCCCGGCCAGCACCGATCCCGCAGGCGTGCCCAGCCCCTTGGACAGGCAGACCGAGACCGTATCGGCCAGCCCGGCCAGATCTGTTTCCGTGCACCCCAGCGCGGTGATCGCATTGAAGAACCGCGCCCCGTCCAGATGCACGGAAAGCCCTGCGGCCCGCCCGGCCTCTGCCGCCGCGGCCATATCCGCCAGCGGCACCGCGAGCCCGTTATGGGTGTTCTCCAGTGACAACAGGCGGCTGATGGGCAGGTGCGGATCATCCTCCTTCACCGCAGCCCTTATCTCCGCCGGGTCCAGCGCCCCGTCCGCGCGCACCGCCACCGGGCACAGGGCAATGCCGCCCAGCACCGACGCGCCCGCGGCCTCATAGGCGTAAACGTGATAACCGCGGCCGCAGATCACCTCCTCGCCGCGCTGGCAATGGGCCAGCAGGGCGGTAAAATTGCTCATCGTGCCTGTGGGGAGGAAAAGGCAGGCCTCCTTGCCCAGACGCTCGGCCAGCTCCGCCTCCAGGTGGTTGACCGAAGGGTCTTCGCCAAAGACGTCATCGCCCAGCTCTGCCGCAGCCATCGCCTGCAGCATGCCCGCATCGGGCCGCGTCACCGTATCGCTGCGCAGATCGCAAAGGGGTCCATCGCGCCCTGCGCCCGCCAGCCCTGTGTATTGGCTCATTCCGTCACCTGCTCATAAGCCAGCGCCGCCACGATGTGGACGCGCCGGGTTTCGCCTCCGTTCAATGCGGTGTGATAGCCGCGGGTGTCAGTGAAATAGACCGAGCCGTCCGCTGGCAAGTGGGTGACGTGATGATTGACGATAAACAGGGAACCGGGGTTGGTGAGCACCGGGATATGCAGCCGCGGCTCCGGGTCGCGGTGCCAGGAGTTGCAGTTATAAAGGCCCTTGGACAGCACCCGCGTGCGCCCGATCGGAAAGCGTTTCGCCAGCTCGGCATGCACATGCTCGAAATAGGTGCCCGCAAACTTCGGATTGAACTCGCAGAACTCCACCTCCGGCACCAGATCCTCGCGCGGCTCCTCGACATAACGGTCGTCGGCGCGCAGCCAGTAGCGGCCCGACAGGTCGTTGGCGGTCCACTCGGTCTGCCCCGGGCGCTGGGTCAGCGGCAGCGCGGCAAATCCCTGGTCCTGCATGCCGCCCATGAACTCCTCGCGGCGCAGGCACTCCGCCAGCGCCTCCTGCAGCAGCCGGACGTCAAACTTCAGCTCCAGCCGCTGGATGCCCGGCCCAGGCACAAACTCCGCCACTGTGGCGGAATCGGGCATGGTTTGCATGGCCCGGGCCACGGACCCGGCATCGGCGTCGTTGATCTGCGGAACAAATGTCATGCCGCGCGCTCCCAAATTTTCGTGCTTATCGTGAGTGGTGATGCATTCAGCGCCATGGTCGCAGGCTGTTTTCCCAAAATAAAGCCGGGCTTTCGCAATGCATGTTGCAAAATTTGCAACACCTGGCAGGGTATCCTCATGCGCCGCAAGATCCCGCCCATCTCCGCCCTGCTGTGTTTCGAGGCCGCCGCCCGCTCCGGCAGCTTTGCCGCAGGCGCCCGTGCGATGAACCTGTCGCAAAGCGCCTTCAGCCGCCAGATCCAGGGGCTGGAGGCGCAGACCGGCCAGACCCTGTTCAAGCGCGAACGCCAGCGGGTGCAGCTGACCGGCGCGGGCGGGATGCTGCTGCAGGAGCTGGCGCCGCAGTTGGAGGCGCTGGAGGCCACGTTTTACCGGCTGCGCACCCGCGACAATCCGTATGGCGCGCTCAACATCGGCACCTATCCGACGCTGGGCAGCCGCTGGCTGATGCCGCAACTGGCGCGGCTGGCGCAGGACCAGCCACGGCTGACGGTCAACACCATCACCTATCTGGACAATGCGCAGGTTGATGCCAGCCTGGTGGATCTGGCCATCGTGCAGGGAGATCCGCCTTGGCCCGGCTTCCGCGCCGACCTCTTGATGCCGGAAACCCTTGTGGCGGTGGCGGCGCCCGGCCTGCTGGAGGCACCGCTGCAGGACGCCGCCCGGCTGCTGGAGCATCCGGCGCTGCAGCACACCACCCGCCCGCTCAGCTGGCAGATCTGGTTCGAGGATCAGGAACAGGCACTGCCCGCCCGCCCCACCGGGCCGCTGTTCAGCCAGTTCGAGATGCTGATCGACGCGGTGAAATACGGTCACGGGGTCGCCATCCTGCCGGAGCTGCTGGTGAAACGCGAACTGGCGGATAGCACGCTGGCCCTGGCCCACCCGCACCGTTGCACCCCCGCCAGCGCCTATTACCTGCTGACCCCGCAGGCCAAGGCCGGCACCAGCCGGATCGAGCGGGTCCGGGCCTGGCTGCTGGAACAGGCGCCCGCCGGATAGGCGCCGCCGCCCGGCGGCAGGCCGCTAGCGGAACAGCGCCTTGTAGAGCTTTTCGCGGGTGAAGGGCTTGTCCAGCACCTGCACGCCCTCCAGCTCCGGGAAACCGGCCTCCGCGGCGCTGAAGGCAAAGCCGCTCATCATCACCGCGTTCAGGCCAGGCTGCATATCCAGGAGCCGCGCCAGCGTCTCCCAGCCGCCGCGGCCCGGCATGCTCATGTCGATCACTGCGCCGTCAAACGGCCCCTGCGCCTGCAGCAGCGCCAGCGCCGCGTCATAGCCGTCCGCCTGCGCCACTTCGCAGCCGCGCAGCTGCAGCAAGCCCGCAACAGCCCGGCGCACGGTGTCCTCATCATCAACCACCAGGATCCGCCGCCGCTGCTCCCGGCGCGGCGGCGCCGCAGCAGCCGCTGCCCGGGGGGGCGGCGGCGCCGTTGCCGTGCAGGCCGGAAAGTAGAAGCGGAAGGTGCTGCCGCCGCCTTCGCGGCTGTCTACCGCCAGCCCGCCGCGGTGACGGCTGATGATCCCCAGCACCGCCGCCAGCCCCAGGCCGCGGCCGCCGGGCTTGGTGGTGAAGAAGGGATCGAACATCCGGGCCAGGGTGTCGCGGCCCATGCCGTGGCCGGTGTCGCGCACCTCCAGCAGCAGGCAGGGGCCTGGGGCCATTCTGCGCCCCTTCAACAGGCGGCGGCGTTCCGCTGCGGACAGGCTGATGCGCCGGGTGGCGACCGTGACAGTGCCCGCGCCCGGGCCGATCGCCTCCACCGCATTCAGCACCGCCTGCATCAGCAGCCGGCCCGCCTGCGCCGGATCCATCTGCGCCGTCAGTTCCCCCTCCGCCAGGTCCAGCACCACCGCCTTGCCCAGCCGGCACTCCACCGGCACCAGCGCCAGCGCATCGCGCACGATGCAGTTCAGGTCGCATGCCTCCGGCTGCGGATTGCCGCCGCCCCTGGCATAGCCCAGCAGCTGCCGCATCAGCCGGGCCGAAGCCTGCAGCCCCTCCTCCACCGCCGCGACATGGGCCTGCGCCGGATGCGCCGCCCCCAGATGCGCCAGCGCCAGCTCGCTGCGGCCCTGCATCGAGGCCAGCAGATTATTGAACTCATGCGCAATGGTGCCCGCCAGCAGCCCCAGGCTTTCGCTCTTGTGCCGCAGCAGCAGCGCCTGCTCTGCCTGGCGCCGCCGCCGCTCCGCCCGGCGGCGGCGCAGCTCCAGAGCGATCCGCGCGGCAAACACTTCCACTAGGCTGTTTTCACTTGGCTCCAGGCGGATTTCCCGGCTGTGCAGCAGCGCAAAATGGCCAATCATCTGCCCCTCGGCATCCCGCAGCGGCACCCCGAGGTAGGACTGCAGGCCCTGCTCGCGGAACTGTGCCTGCGCCGGGAACGCCTGCTGCAGCCCCTCCGGTGCCAGGAACCGCTCGCCCTCCTTCAGAAAGGCGCAGGGGCGGCCCGCGTAAGCCACAAGGCTGTCCTCCAGCGCCGCCTCCGCCTGCCCGCCCGTGCAGCAGGCCAGCACCCGGAACCGGTCCGGCCGGCTTGCTGTGTTTTCGGCGATGAAGGCCGTGCGCACGCCCAGCGCGCCCTGCAGCTGCGCCGCCAGCTGGCGGAAGGCCGCGCGCGGCGATGTGCTGCCCGGCCCCCTGGCCAGCGCCGCCAGCGCGGCCTGCGTCTGCAGCCCGGCAATTTCCGCCCCCAGCCGCGGGGCGAACTGCTGCATCTGAGCGGTGATCTCCGCCGCCAGGCCAGCGCCGATTTCGCGGCGCCAGGCCGCCTGCACCAGGCCGGCGGTGCGGCCCGCAGCGTTCTTCAGGGCCAGTCCGGCAAAGGCCTGAATGCCTTCCTCGGCAAACATCCCGTTTTCGGGATAGCGCTCCTGCACCTGCCGCAGGAACACCTGCGGGCCACCGCTCTGCACCACATCGTGGCACGGCGTCGCGCGCATGTCGTATTCGAAGTCCCCCAGCTGCAGCCCGTCGAACCAGCTGGCCAGCACCCGGATGCTGCCGCCCCCGCCGGGCTGAAGCTCGCCCACAGTGACAAGATCGGCGCCGAAGCCCCGTGCCAGCTGATCCACAAATGCCTGACAGAATTGCCGGCCGTTCAAGGCTGCCAGCTCTCCCAGATTCAAGCGGCCTCTTTCGCCAAGCGCCGCCGCCCCCGATGCGTCCATAACCAATACTCCTGCCATCCCTGCGCGGACCGGCTTCCCAGGCAGGACCGCTGGCAATACTCAGTAACTTTTGCGTCCCCGTCGCAGCGCGGCCCGCCCCCTTCTGGCAGGGGGCGCTTTCCGTGTGCTCGAACCTGCGGGCAGCCAGGAACACGGCTGCACCGCAACATCATGCTGCGCGAATAACCGGCGCGCAGTCAACATCTTGTAAGGTTGGGACTCAATTCTAACAGAAAAAGCCGCAAATCCGGAGCATCGGATTTGCGGCTTTTTAATGATTTAGCGCTTGCCGGCCCGGCCGGCAGGCCCGGATCAGTACCGGTTGTCCTCTTCGTCCTCGTCGTCATCGCTGCCGGCAGGAAGGTTGAAGAAGCTGTCGGCATCCAGGATGTCGTCTTCCTTCTTCTCGTCTTCCGCGCTGGAGCCACCGCCCAGGGTGAAGGTTTCCAGACCTTCGATGGCGGTCGGGATCTTCGGCTCGGCTTCCATCTCCAGCGACTGCTCGGTGGAGACCAGCTTGCGGCGCTCGTCGTCGCTCATCACGCCGCCTTCGGCTGCTTTCTTGGCTGCCGCCTTCTGGACTGCCGCATCCAGCTCGGACTGTTTGCACAGGCCCAGCGCAACCGGGTCGATCGGCTGCATGTTGGCGATGTTCCAGTGGGTGCGCTCGCGGATCGACTGGATGGTCGGCTTGGTGGTGCCCACCAGCTTGGCGATCTGGCCGTCCGACAGTTCCGGGTGGAACTTGACCAGCCACAGGATCGAGTTGGGGCGGTCCTGGCGCTTGGACAGCGGGGTGTAGCGCGGGCCGCGGCGCTTTTCCTCGCCGGCTGCGGCCGGGTTGAACTTGAGCTTCAGCTTGTGCAGCGGATTGGCCTGCGCCTTGTCGATCTCGTCCTGGGTCAGCTGGTTGTTGGCCACCGGGTCAAAGCCCTTGACGCCCACCGCCACTTCGCCGTCGGCAATGCCCTGGATCTCCAGCTCGTGCATGCCCACGAAATCGGCAATCTGCTTGAAGCTGATCGTGGTATTGTCCACCAGCCACACGGCGGTTGCCTTGGCCATCAACGGTTTTGCCATGTGCTCATCTCCTTAAAACACCTCTGGTCCCCGGATACATCTCTCCCGCCGCCTGAAATGGCGTCCCCGGCGATCCGGGGCAGGTTTCCGTTGTCGGGGAACTTGCGACCTATATAGTCGGCTTCATTGCATAAGGAAAGAGGCCAATGCGCAAGTTATTGCTGGAGTTTGCCGCCGTTCTGGCCGGTTGGGCCACGTTTGCCGCAGCGGACGGCGAACAGGTCGGCGACTTCGACTATTACGTGCTGTCGCTCAGCTGGTCGCCGAACTGGTGCGCGCAGGAGGGCGACGCCCGGGGCGCCGACCAGTGCGATGCCCGCCATGACCATGGCTGGACGCTGCACGGGCTTTGGCCGCAGTACCACCGCGGCTGGCCCAGCTACTGCCGCAGCGCCGAGGCGCCGCCGAGCCGCGCCATGAGCCGCGGGATGGCAGACATCATGGGCAGCCCAGGCCTCGCCTGGCACCAGTGGAAGAAACACGGCACCTGCTCCGGCCTTAGCGCGCAGGCCTACTACACTCTAATGCGCGAAGCCTATGGCCGCGTCACCCGCCCCGCGGTGTTCCGCAAGCTGGACAAACCCGTCACCCTGCCTGCCGCGGTGGTGGAGGAGGCCTTTCTCGAGGACAATCCGCAACTCAGCCCCGACAGCCTCACCATCACCTGCCGGAAGGGCGCCATCCAGGAGGCCCGCATCTGCCTGTCCAAAGCGCTGGAGCCGGTGCCCTGCGGCCGGGACGCGATCAGGGACTGCACGCTGAAGAACGCGCACTTTGCGCCAATCCGCTGAGCCTGCAGGACGCCCGCGCCGCGCCAATGACATTCCAGCGCAAATTTGATAAGGTATGCGCAGGAGAAACTAAGATGAGGGTTCTCGTTTCCCTTCTGCTGTCTGTTGCTGCGGCACCATCTTCTGCGCAGGACGGCCTGATCGCAGGCCGCATTACCTGTCTTGCGGATGGCAGCCACTATGTCGCCTCGGACGGGTCCCAATCCGGCATGAAGAACGGGCGCAGCAGCAGTCTTCCAGCTGAGGCTTCCTTGATCTTTGAATACGTGCTTGATCACTCCGGCCGCCTGGAGGTCTTCTTCCGGGAGGAAAACCGCGAGTCTGTCTATTTCGAGGATCCTTTTCTGGCTCAGGGTTTCAAAGGCTTCTCGCCCTTCACAGACGTGGCGGAGTTCAGGTCGAACTACCGCGAGTTCTCCTTTGCCCGCCATCACATCAACTACAGCGGCAACGACCAGCTATTCCTGAAAAAATGCTCTGGAGCCGATTGGCGCGGCCACTATGTCCAGACGTTCGTCGGGGGCCGCCACACACAGGTCACGAACCTGCTTTGCCAAACGGAAGTGGACGCCGTTGATGAGGTTCTCGCCCGCCTGAGAGGGATGAACTAGGCCGGAAACCTCCGCCCGGCCGGCAGCCCTCCGGCCTTTCCACGCAGTTGGTGCCGCAAGCCCGAAACAGCCCGCATTTCCACACGCCTGAACCCATGCGCAAACTTGCCTGCCACCTCCGCTTTCCGGTCCCGCCAGCGGCCGTTGCCAAGCGCCCTCCCCGGTTTCACGGCGGTAAATGGCCTGTGAAGCGGACTTTGCCGCGTTTCGTGCTACAATAAGCCCACGTGCCGCGCCCGGCCCTGCCTGAACGGCACTTCCGTTTTGGTCAGCGAGAAGGAGGAAGCGCATGGCAAAAACAATCGGTAACCCGC
Organism: Leisingera sp. McT4-56; assembly: GCF_020514995.1. Classification (NCBI taxonomy): domain Bacteria; kingdom Pseudomonadati; phylum Pseudomonadota; class Alphaproteobacteria; order Rhodobacterales; family Roseobacteraceae; genus Leisingera; species Leisingera sp. McT4-56. Next base: position 40,705 of record NZ_JAJALF010000011.1, read on the forward strand.
TCAGCTGGCTTCTGCAGGGTGCAGAGACCACCGGGCATCATATCAGCGAAACCGTGGGCGAAATGGGCAGCGACGGCGTTAAGTCGATGCCCAAGGCGCGCAAGCTGACCATGGACGACATCATCCACTCGCTGGCCGCAGGGCTGGAGGATTTTGCCGCCTGCCGCAGCGACGCCATGTTCCTGGTGCTGTTTTACCCGATCATCGGCATTGCCCTGATCGTGATGAGTCTGTCGATGAACCTCCTGCCCCTGATCGTGCCGATGATCATGGGCTTTGCAATTCTGGGGCCGGTGGCCGCGGTCGGGCTTTACGAGATGTCGTCGCGCCGCGAAGCCGGATTCGAACCGCGCTGGATGGATGCCTTTGGCGTCATCCGCTCGCCCGCATTCGGCGCCATTCTGGTGCTCGGCCTGTATCTGGCGGCGCTGTTCATCATCTGGCTGGTGGCAGCCGACATGATCTACAGCCGCACCCTGGGGCCGGAGCCGCCGGAATCGATCGCCAGCTTCGCCGCCGCTGTTCTAACCACCCGCGAGGGCTGGATCATGGCCATCACCGGCAGCGCAGTCGGCGCGGTCTTTGCCTTTGCCGCTCTGGCGATGAGCCTGGTGTCCTTCCCGCTGCTGATGGACCGCCATGTGGGCCTGCCGGTGGCGGTGGCAACCTCGATCAAGGTGCTGCGCAAGAATCCGTTGGTCTGCATGACCTGGGGCGTTATTGTCGGCGCCTCGATAGCCGTCGGATCGATCCCCTTCCTGGCCGGGCTGATCATCGTCGTTCCGGTGCTAGGGCACGCGACCTGGCACCTGTACCGGCGCGCAGTGGATTAAGGCCGCGGCAGACAGCACGAAAAAAGGGCCGGCACCAAGGCCGGCCCTCTTCAGAACGCCATCCCTGAAGATCAGCCGACCTTCAGAACGATCTTGCCGATATGGCCGGAGCTTTCCATCCGGGCGTGGGCCGCTGCCGCTTCCTCCAGCGCGAACTCGCTGTCCATCACCGGCGCCACCTTGCCCGCCTCGATCAGCGGCCAGACCGCTTCGCGCAGGTCCTGAGCGATCTGCGCCTTGGCCAGATCGCTTTGCGGACGCAGGGTGGAACCGGTCAGGGTCAGCCGCTTGACCATCATCAGGGCAAAGTTCAGCTCCACCTTCGGCCCTTGCAGAAAGGCGATCTGCACCAGCCGCCCGTCCTCGGCCATCGCCTTGACGTTGCGCGGTATGTAGTCGCCGCCAACCATGTCCAGCACCAGATCGGCGCCGCCCTCGTCCCGCAGCACCTTGACGAAATCCTCGTCGCGGTAGTTGATCGCCCGCTCCGCGCCCAGATCCAGGCAGGCCTGGCATTTCTCATCCGACCCCGCGGTGGCAAACACCCGCGCACCGAACGCCTTGGCCAGCTGGATCGCGGTGGTGCCGATGCCGGATGAGCCGCCATGCACCAGGAACCGCTCCCCGGCTTTCAGCCCGCCGCGGGTGAAAACGTTGGACCAGACGGTAAAGAAGGTTTCCGGCAGGCAGGCCGCCTGTTTCAGGTCCAGCCCCGCAGGCACCGGCAGGCAATGGGCCGCGGGCGTTGCCACGTACTCCGCATAGCCGCCGCCGGGCAGCAGCGCGCAGACCTGATCGCCCGCCGCGATGCCGCTGACGCCTGCGCCCACCGCCACAACCTCGCCCGAGGCCTCCAGCCCCGGCAGGTCGCTGGCGCCCTTGGGCGGATCATAAGCACCTGCGCGCTGCAGCGCATCGGGGCGGTTCACACCGGCATAGGCCACCTTGATCACCACCTCGCCATGGCCCGCCTGCGGCACCGGGCGCTCACACAGCTGCAGCACCTCCGGCCCGCCGGGTTTGGTGATCTCCACCGCGCGCATCATCTCTGTCATCGGCTGATTTCCTCCTGATCCTTGCCTCTTGCCTAGCATCAGCCCCGATGCGCGCAAACAGCAAAGGCGCCGCAGTTGGTGCGCTTTGCGGACAGCCCGGTCCGGGGACCCTTTATCAGCAGGACGGTTTCCCCGTTGTCAGGGCTTGCGCAGGATATAGGACACGAAGTTGCAGGATCCGAAAAAGGTTCCCGCCTCAGAGGCAGCGTGATGCGTCTCCGACCACCGCCGTGCGTCCTCTTCGCCGATATGCCCCGCCGCCACCATCGAAGGCCTGTAGCTGTCCAGCATGCTCTCGAAAAACTCCGCCTTGCCTGCCTCGGCGAGAATCTCAGGCAGAAAACCCACCAGTTCCAGTCCTGCCACGGGGACCAGTTCGGGGAACTGGCGCATCGCACGCGGGTGGGCAACAACTGTCTTCAACAGAGCCTGCAGCGCTGCATCGTTCAAGTCCGGATCGCCGGCGCCGAATGTGATTGATGCGTAGTCGCCATCAAAGACCACGACATGGCCTCCGGGCGCGGTCACGCGGGCGGCCTCCTTCAAGACCTGGGCAGGGCTGGTGACGTGGCTGAGCAGTGTATGCATTACGACGAGGTCATACTGGTTCTGGTTTTCCCTGGTGCCGTGACTGTCGGCAACTTCGAAAGAGATCCGGCCGCCGAGGCCTTCTGCGGCTGCCAGGCGGCGGGCCACCTCGATAAGCCCGGCGGAGAAGTCGGTCCCTGTCAGACTTGCCTCGTCAGTAAGTCTTTCGGCCAAGGCCCGCGTGACTACGCCGGTTCCGCACCCCATGTCGAGCACTTCACGGCACTGCTCCAGCGGCAAGGAGTCAAAGTACCGTTCGCGCATGGCGACAAACGCCGGATAGGTTCCCCGGTACTCAAGACGGTCAACGACCATCTGCAGTTTTTCACTGTCGAGCTGATCGAGCGACTGAAATATATCCGCCATAGGTCTTCCTTTCCGATTGGAACGCCAAGCAAAGGGAGCTTGGCACCAATTCTGGAATGACAGCGGCAATCTGTCCACAGCAGCACCCGCGGGCCGGTGAAGCAAGTTTTGCATCCAGCGGCAGGCGGCAAGTCCGCCCGGCTGATACGGTCTTACCGCCGCGGGTTCAGCGACCCCGGCAAATCATCGCGCGCCTTCGGCGGCTTGATCTGCTCCGCCAGCCAGTTCGGCCCGGCCAGCAGGGGTTTCAGCAGCGGGTTCTTCTGCAGCCCGGCTTTGAGCTTCTCGAAATCCATCACATTGTCGATGCGCCGGTCGAGGAAGTCCCAGGTCGCCTGGTGGTCCAGGCTGTCATCGCCCAGCCAGTAGAGCACGGTGGCGGAATAGACACCGGCCAGCGAAGCGCGCTTGGTGTACCAGTTCAGATCATCCGAGCCGTCGCCCAGCGCCTCCCAGATCAGATCGCAGGTGTTCCAGATCGCCTTGACGCCGTCGCCTGCGTATTGCGGCAGGGTCAAAAGGGTGGTGCCGCGGCGCACCGCTTCCTTGTCATCGACCGCCTCCAGCCGGAAGCGCACCGCTGCCGCCACCTTGTCGCGGAACCTGAGCCCCGACAGGTCCTCGCTCTCCAGCCGCTCCAGCATCCGCGAATCGCCGCGCGCGTGATAGGCCAGCGCCAGATCGACGCCGCCGCGCGGGCACACCGCATGGGCCAGCACCTCCGGCACGCCGGCATCGTGGCAGGCGGCGCGGAAGGTCACCTCTGACCAGCCGTCAAACGGCACATGCATCAATGCCGCGTCCAGCAGCTTTTCCTTGATGTCATCCTGTGCGTGATCGTGGTCTTCACTCATCTCAGCCTCCCGCTGGCAGCGTCCTGACACCCTACTAGACAAAATATACGCGCTTTGCTATACGGCCACTTCCTGCAATTTCCTTGCAACTCAAAACTTAGAAAGGTGGTGAATACCACATGCAGGTTAGTGTTCGCGACAACAACGTCGATCAGGCGCTCCGTGCCCTGAAGAAAAAGCTGCAGCGTGAAGGCGTCTTCCGCGAAATGAAGCTCAAGCAACATTTCGAAAAGCCGTCCGAGAAAAAAGCGCGCGAGAAAGCTGAAGCGATCCGCCGTGCCCGTAAACTGGCACGCAAGAAAGCCCAGCGCGAAGGTCTGCTGTAAGCACACCTGGCTCTCCAGCTTTGGACAGCACTAAGGCAGGTCTTCCCGATCCGCCGGAACATACGTTCAGACGACCCCCGCGGCCCCGCCCGGGGGTTTGTCATTTTCGGCACCCCGTTCGGCTAGCTCCGCGCCCCGCCCTGGCCTAGCGGGTTGCACCCAAAGGCGCACAGGCAACGATAGCGAATTAATTCGAATTACATCTTTAGGGTGTATTTCATGCCGCCTCTCTGCTATTAAGAGAGCACGGCTGGGCAGGCCGGTTGCGTTTCCCTAACCCTTGCCCCGCCGGCCGGGCTTGGAACACCCGGTTTCCTGAAACCCTGGGCAGGCGGCGCTTCCCCCCGATTACCGGCGCCGGTCTTGGTCCCTGCAAACAAGGCTCGCCTCCCGGGTTTCCCTTTCTTCCGGACGCTGCCACCCCCCGGCGGCGTCCGGGCGCTTTTCCCAACTGCCGGCCCCGCCAGCCTGCCGCCCGCGCCGCTGCCGAATCTCTTACCATTCGGCTGCCGATCCTTGCGGCGGGCCTCCGCCCGGCCCGCCATGACCCCGGCGCCAGGCCGCCAGACAGCTGCAACGCGCAGGAATCCGCGTACCCATCCCTGCACTTCGGGCAGAGCTTTGCCGTAAATCCGCCTTTTCCCGGCCCTGAGCTTCCGGCCCCGCCAGTTTCCGGTAACCGGACTGCGCAACACTCACGGAGCAGTAAACGATGTCACAGGCAAGCGATCTCGAGCGGCAAATGCTCGAGCTGATCAACGCAGAGCGCACCTCGCGCGGGCTGAACCCGGTTCAGCTGGAGCTGCGGCTGAACGATTCCTCCGAAGATCACAGCGAATGGATGCTGCAGCAGGATGTGTTTTCCCACACCGGCGCGGGCGGCTCCAGCGCAGGCGACCGCATGGAAGACGCAGGCTTTGTCTTTTCCGGCAGCTGGACCTGGGCCGAAAACATTGCCTGGCAAAGCGAGCGCGGCGCGCCCGGCCTGGCCGATGATGTCATCGACCTGCACAATTCGCTGATGAACAGCCCCGGCCACCGCGCCAACATCCTGAACGCCAATGTCGAGGTGATCGGCATCGGCATCGAACAGGGCAACTTCAACGGCTGGGACGCGGTGATGGTGACCCAGAACTTCGCCAGGACCAGCGCCCCCTTGCAGCTCGACACCGGCGGTTCGGGCGGCGGCTCAGGCAGCGGCGCCACCGCCGGCGATGACAGTTTGACCCTCAGCAGCGCAGGCAGCCTGGACGGTCTGGCCGGCAACGACACCCTGACCGGCAGCAGCGGCGGCGACAGCCTCAGCGGCAATGACGGCCGCGACAAACTGCTGGGCAAGGCCGGCAGTGACGGGCTGAACGGCGGTTCGGGCAACGACATCCTGCGCGGCAACGGCGGCGCGGACGACCTGAACGGCGGCAGCGGCAATGACAAGCTGTTTGGCGGCTATGGTAAAGATACCTTGGACGGCGGCAGCGGCAACGACAGGCTGACCGGCAAGAACGGCGGTGATATCTTCGTCTTCAGCAGCGGCAGCGATACCGTCACCGACTTCAACCCGAACGCCAGCGGCGAGGTCATCGATCTGGGCGCGGCCACCGGCATCAGCAGCTACAGCGACCTGATGAGCAACCATACCCGCCAGACCGCTGACGGGGTGCTGATCACCGACGGCGACGGCGACAGCATGCTGCTGGCAGGCATCACCGAGCAGCAGCTTCAGTCAGGCGATTTCCTGTTCTGACATCCCCACCGGGCAAACAGCAAAGGGGCGCGCCGCGGCGCGCCCCTTTCAGCATTTGCATCAGCCCTCAGTAAATCTTCGGCACATACAGCTCATCCGGCAGAACCTGGCGTTCATAGTCCGGGTTGTACTTTCGGTCCGGCAGATCCACCTTCTCGCCCGGCACCTCTTCATAGGGGATCTTGGTCAGCAGGTGCTCAATGCAGTTCAGCCGCTCGCGCTTCTTGTCGTTGCCCTCGACGATATACCAGGGGGCCTCGGGGATGTTGGTGCGCTTGAACATCTCCTCCTTGGCCTTGGTGTACTGTTCCCAGCGGATCCGGCTTTCCAGGTCCATCGGCGACAGCTTCCACTGCTTCATCGGGTCGTGGATGCGCATCATGAACCGCAGCTGCTGTTCCTCGTCCGTGATCGAGAACCAGTATTTCAGCAGGATGATGCCCGACCGCACCAGCATCCGCTCGAATTCCGGAACGTCCTGAAAGAACTGTTCCACCTGGTCGTCGCTGGCAAAACCCATCACCCGCTCGACGCCGGCGCGGTTGTACCAGGAGCGGTCGAACAGCACGATCTCGCCGCCTGCCGGCAGATGCGGCACGTAGCGCTGGAAGAACCATTGGCTCTGCTCGCGGCGGTTAGGCGCCGGCAGCGCCACCACCCGCGCCACCCGCGGGTCCAGCCGCTGGGTGATCCGCTTGATCACCCCGCCCTTGCCCGCCGCATCGCGGCCCTCGAACAGGATACAGACCTTGGCGCCGGTGTGCTGCACCCAGTCCTGCACCTTGATCAGCTCCGCCTGCAGCCGCAAGAGGTTGCGGAAATAGACCTGCCGGTCGAGCATCTCCGGGTGCTGCTCGCGGTAGATCTTGCGGATCTCCTGGCTCAGCATCGGCTCGGAAAACTCGATCTCGATGTCTTCGTCCAGCGTGTCCTGCAGTTCCGCTTCCAGCCAGTCCAGAGAGGCGGTCTCATATTCGCGGGTCACAGACGGGTTCCTTCCTTGTCAGGTGGTGCAAACGCCGCCTTCTAGCAGCGCCATATGACGGAGTGATGTCACGCGGGGGGCCGGGCGGCTGGCGGTTGCATCTGCACCGCCGGCCCCTGATGGCCTCGCGGCAGCATCCTTCTCCAAGGCAAGCGGAATTCCCGGCCGGGTTCAAGCGCAAAAGCCGCGGGCCACCTGCACAACCCGCTGGAAACCAGGCGGATGAGCGGATTATCTGCAGCCATGAGCTTTGTTCTGACCTCCCTGCCCCAAACCTGGCCCTGGCTGATCCTGATGGCGGCGCTTACCGCGGGCTGGGCCGGGCGGCGCGGGCTGGCCTTCGCCCTGCTTGCGGCCTTTGCCGGGGCCGCGGTTGCGTCCGGGCATCTGACGCCGCTGGCGCTGATGGCGCTGGTTACAGGCTTGCTGTTTGCCGCCTTCATTCCCAGAACCCGCGGGCCCGCCGGGCTGATCGGCCACGCCGTGCTGGTGCTGTGGTCGCTGGCCCTTGGCGCGCATCTGCTGCCGGGGGTGCAGAACCTGTCTGTCCTCGACCAGGTCCGGGCCACCCCCGCCAGCGCCCCCTACTCGCTGCATCTGAACATCGACAAACCGCTGGTGTTCTTCTCACTGCTGCTGGCCTGGCCCGCCCTGCTGCAACGCAATGACCCGGCGGGGCGCCCCGCCTTGGCCGCTGGCCTGCTGCTGCTCGCCGCGTTGCTGCCGCTGGCCCTGCTGACGGGCGCGCTGCGACTGGACCCCGGCCTGCCCGAGTGGACCCTCCTGTGGATGGCCTCAAACCTGCTGCTCACCTGCCTGGCAGAGGAGGCCTTCTTCCGCGGCTACCTGCAGCAGGGCCTTTGCCGCCGCTTCGGGCCAGCCGCGGGCATCGCCACCGCCAGTCTGCTGTTCGGCCTCGCCCATATCGGCGCCGGGCCTGCGGTGGCCGCATTCGCAACGTTTTTGGGGCTCGCCTGCGGGCTGGGCTACTGGGGGGCGGGCCGGTTCCGGGTGCCGGTGATGATGCATTTCGCGTTCAACCTCACCCACCTCCTGCTGTTCACCTACCCCGGCCCGGCCTGATTGCCACCCAAGCCGGTGCACAGGGGGTGCACGCGTGCCACCACCCGAAATCCCGCCTCAGACCGGCAGCGCCGTGGTCTTGAACACCGTCCGCAGGGCAAAGCTCGACTGCATCTGCGCCACCCCCGGCAGCCGCGCCAGATGCTGGCGGTGGATGCGGGCGAAATCCTCGGTGTTCTCCGCCACCACCTTGAGGATGTAGTCCGCGGTCCCCGCCATCAGGTGGCACTCCAGCACGTCCGGGATCCGCGCCACCGCCTTCTCGAAGGCGTCCAGCACCTCATCCGCCTGGCCCTGCAGCGTGATCTCGACAAACACCGTCGACGGCACGTTCATCTTGCGCGCATCCAGAAGCGCGACATAGTCGCGGATATAGCCCTCCGCCTCCAGCCGCTGCACCCTGCGGTGGCAGGCCGAGGCCGACAGGTTCACCCGCTCCGACAGGTCCGCGTTGGAGATGCGCCCCTGCTTTTGAAGCACCGAGAGAATGCGACGATCTGTTTCGTCCAGCGACATTTTGCGAAGATCCTTGCTGTGTTCCGCTATATTACGCGAAGATTCTTCGAAACGCATGTTTTTATTCTGCCCAAATAAGCAGCACATTTTGCGCTGCCTGCGGCAATATGACCGCAGAGAGTTTGAGGAGATACTCACATGAAAATCGGCTGCCCCACCGAAATCAAACCGCAGGAATTCCGCGTCGGCATGACCCCGGACGCGGCCCGCGAGGCCGTCCTGCGCGGCCACGAGGTTGTCATCCAGCAAGGCGCGGGCCTCGGCGCCGGCTTCACCGACGAGGACTATGTCTCCGCCGGTGCCGCGATCCTGGACACCGCCGAGGAAATCTTTGCCACCGCCGACATGATCGTCAAGGTGAAGGAACCGCAGGCGGTTGAACGCAAGATGCTGCGCGAAGGCCAGCTGCTGTTCACCTACCTGCACCTGGCACCCGATCCGGCACAGACCCACGACCTGCTGGAAAGCGGTTGTACTGCAATCGCTTACGAGACCGTCACCGACGACCGCGGCGGCCTGCCGCTGCTGGCGCCGATGTCGGAAGTGGCCGGCCGCCTGGCACCGCAGGTTGGCTCCTACACCTTGCAGAAGGCCAACGGCGGCCGCGGCGTGCTGATGGGAGGCGTCCCCGGCGTGGCCCCGGCCAAGGTAGTGGTGATCGGCGGCGGTGTCGTCGGCACCCATGCAGCCAAAATCGCAGCCGGCATGGGCGCGGATGTCACCATCCTCGACCGTTCGCTGACCCGCCTGAAATACCTGGACGACGTGTTCGGCCGCACCTTCAAGAACCAGTACTCCACCGCCGGCGCCACCGCCGAACTGGTGCGCGACGCCGACATGGTGATCGGCGCGGTTCTGGTCCCCGGTGCGGCAGCCCCGAAACTGGTGTCCCGCGCACAGCTGTCCGAAATGAAGCCGGGCGCGGTGCTGGTGGACGTTGCGATCGACCAGGGCGGCTGCTTCGAGACCTCCAAGGCAACCACCCACGCCGACCCGATCTATGAAGTCGACGGCATCATGCACTACTGCGTGGCCAACATGCCGGGCGCCGTGGCGCGCACCTCGACCCAGGCCCTGGGCAACGCCACCCTGCCCTTCATGCTGAACCTGGCCAACAAGGGCTGGCGCCAGGCCTGCGCGGATGACCGCCACCTGCTGAACGGCCTGAACGTGCACGCCGGCAAGCTGACCTACGCCGCCGTCGGCGAGGCCCTGGGCCTCGACGTGCTGGCGCCGGAGCAGGCGCTCAAGCAGTAAGCCCGCGCCGCGGACAGTGAAAACAGACAGCAAAGCCCCGCCAATCCGGCGGGGCTTTTTTGCTTGCCTGCCTTTGCGCAAGAACCGGATCGACCCGGCCGGCAGAAAAGCCATTTCTGGAACCGCACCAAGAGGTTTTCCAGATGCTCCAGACAACCGCCGCCCTGATCCTGTTCCTGTTCCCGCTCGCCTACAGCCCCGGCCCCGGCAACCTGTTCTTTGCAGCCAATGCCGCGCGCTTCGGATTCGCTGCAACGGTGCCCGCCAATGCCGGGTACCACCTGGCAACCTGGGTGGTGACGGCAGCAATCGGCTTTGGCTTCGTCACAGCGCTGGACCGGGCGCCGCAACTCTTTGCCGTGCTGAAGACGGCAGGCTCCCTCTATGTCCTGTGGCTGGCCTGGAAGCTGCTGCGGGCCGAAGTGCTGAAGGGCGCGCAGGCGCCGCAGCCGGCCAGCTTTGCCAGCGGGGCCGCACTGCTGGTGCTGAACCCCAAGGCGTATGTGATCATCGCCCTGATGTTCTCGCAGTTTCTGGAACCGGATGCACCGGGAACCGCGGCGCCTGTGCTGTGGATCACCACCGTGTTCACCCTCAACAACCTGCTGGCCTTCACGGTCTGGGCCCTGGCGGGCGGCAGCCTTGCAAAACTGTTCCGGACCTCCGGCGGCGCCCGCAGCCTGAACGTCCTGTTCGGTGTCATTCTGGCCGGGGTTGCGGTCTGGATGCTGCTGTCCTGAGGCCGGAAGGCGGGGCATCCTCTGTTCACCCAGCAGCAACAATCGGCAGGATTTGTTCCCGGCCAAGCGGTTTTTGGATCGCCCCAATTTTGTTAAAAATGCGGCAATTTTGTGAAACGCGGCATGCCCGGACAGCACCGGCCGGCAGGGCAAGGCCGTTCAGCTTTTTCCGGTCATGACTGAAAGCACACCGATGCCCGATAGCTCCAAAGTCTTTACCTACGAGGTGGATGGCCTCGCCTACACCGTCACCGTTTATGAGGAAAACGGTGCGTTTTTCGCCGATATCACTGTCGATGAAGGCGCCATGGACGTGAACGCCATCTATTTCGGCGACGATGATTTCTCCGGCTCCAGCGCCTCCCTAAAAGGGCCGCTGAACATGAACGGCGCCAGTCTTGACGGCGAGAAGGTTCAGTGGGACGAGGCCACAGCGCTCAGCGATCCCGGCCTTGGCCCGGAGGGCGAGGACAAGGAAACCTATCTGCAGACCGGCGACACCCTGACCGTCTCCCTGGACATCGGCAGCCTGGACGAGATCGACATCTTCGGTATCCGCGCCACCTCCACCAGCACCGACGCAGGCTCCATCAAGGGTGTCAGCGACGACCCCGATGAACCGGAAGAGCCGGAGGACCCGGAAGAGCCCACTTTTGAAAAGGTCTTCTTCGGCGAGGTGTTCACGGCGTCCGGCGACCCGCAGGGCGGCACCTACATTCTGGACGAAGAGCCCGATCCGAACCCCTATGGCAACCTGGCCCTGCCCGAAGGCACCGAGCCGGTGTTCGAGAACTACCTCAGCTTTTTCCTGTCCGATGAGGTCGGCGGCGATCTGGCCGCGGTGCAGGGCGTGGTCTTCTATGGCACCGGCGAGGACGGCTATCCGGAAGAGCTGTTCCGCATCGAGGCGCCGGAAGGCGGCTTCCAGGACGCTGATGAGCTGCTGGCGGCCTATGACGATGCGCTCGAAGGGACTGAGGATCTGTCCGGCCAGGACCTGATGGCGGCGCTGAGCCTGGACGACTATGCAGAGCCGGAACCGGCCGGCGAGGAAGAGCTGGACGCGGAAGAGTTCGACCTCGCCTGACCTGCAGGCGGGCGCCCGGCCACCCTGCCGCCCGGCTCCGGGCGGCAGCGCACGCATCGTTCACCGCATCCTGTCCAGCTCCACCCCAAAGGGTTGAGCCGCATCCGCGTGATCTTTCCCCGCTGCGCCCTATTGCCACAGCGCTCTGCTTGCACGACAGTCCGGCGCACAAGAAAAACCGTTAGGGACAGCGGACATGGAACAACTTATCGAACAGGCGGGCGCGCTGTGGCCGCTGCTGGTGGCAGGGGTCAAGGCGCTGGTGGTGCTGATCCTCGGCTGGATCGCAACCGGCTGGATCAGCGCCGCTGTGCGCAACCGCATCAACAAGACACCGCAGATCGACCCGACGCTGGGCAATTTCGCCGCCAGCATGATCCGCTGGGCGCTGCTGGCGGTAGTGCTGGTTGCCATCCTCAACATCTTCGGGATCGAGGCCACCAGCCTGGTGGCGATGCTGGGCGCCGCCACCCTGGCCATCGGCCTGGCGCTTCAGGGCACGCTCAGCGATCTGGCAGCGGGCTTCATGCTGGTCCTGTTCCGCCCCTACAAGATCGGCCAGTATGTCGACATCGGCGGCACCGCCGGCACGGTGAAGGACGTGAACCTGTTCGTGACTGAACTGGCGACGCCCGACAACGTGCAGATCATCGTTCCCAACGGCCAGGCCTGGGGCTCTGTCATCACCAACTTCTCGCACCACCCCACCCGCCGCGTCGACATGGTGTTCGGCATCGACTACGGCGACAGCGCCGAGACTGCCAAGGCAATCATCCTGGCTGCGGCCAATGCCGATTCCCGGGTGCTGCAGGATCCGGAACCCTGGGTCCGGGTCACCAATCTGGGCGACAGCTCGGTCGATCTGACCGCGCGGGTCTGGTGCAAGGCCGAGGATTACTGGGAGCTGAAATTCGCCCTGACCCAGGGTGTGAAGGAAGCCTTCGATGCCAAGGGCATCTCGATCCCCTATCCGCATTCGGTGGAAATCAAGAAAGCGGGCTGAGGGCCCCCGCCCGGCTTCGGCCCCTGCCGGGGCCGCATCCCGCCTTTGGCGGGGCGCTTACCTGTCCTGGGGCGTCCGGGCGGCGGTTCTGGCCTTGGCCTCCGCCTGGCGGGTGCGGGCCGCGCGGGCCCGCTCCTGCCGCCTGTCGTCCGGCTCAGCAGGCGGCATGCCGCACAGCACTGTCATCCCGTCTTCATCCACAAAGGCCCACTGCGCTGCCATCAGCTGATAGCTCTTCACTTCCCAGCCGGACTCGTCGGGCTGGAAGCGGAACCGCCAAGTGCCGCGCACCTGCACCGGCAGCCGCAGCCGGCTGATCTGGTTCATCGCCTCATGGCCGTTCAGCGCCGACCGCGCTCCCTGCATCCGCAGCTTGCGCATCCGCTCGACCAGGCTCGCGGCCTCGCGCAGGCGGCGGCCGGCGAAAACCACCTCGATCTCAGCGCCCGGCTGGACAATGCCTTTCACCACCAGGTCGCCGCGGTTGTTGCGGCTGAACACCGGCACCAGCTCCACCGGCACATCGCGCACCTCGCGCTTGAACAGCCCCGTGTCCTCGATCAGCGGCGTGATTTGCGAAGCAGGTCTGCGGCGGTTTGTCATTAAGAGGGCTCAAACACCGCCCTGAAAAACAGTGCGGCGCCTTATTTAGTGTTCCAGTCTCGGGACGAATGTAGGCCGCTCCCGTTAAAGAACCGTTGAATGGGCTGCAAACCGCCCTGCAAACCGCACCGCCCGCACCACAGCTTATGGCCAGGCAAAGCGCCGCAAAAATTCAAGTTTCAGTTGTACGCCTGCACTCTCCGGCGTCACCGCCGGGAAATTGCCCGCTTCATGACCAGCGTGGGATTGCCCCGGTACAGGGCCTCGCCAGCAGGCGCATAGCCCAGCTTGCGCGCCACCCTGTGCGACACCGTGTGGGACGGGTCAAAGATGCAGGCGGTCTCCGCCCAGTCCGTCATCTCTGCCGCCCATTGGTGGATGCGGCCCACCGCCTCGGTGGCGATACCCTGCCCGTGCACCCCGGGCGCCAGCACCCAGCCCGCTTCCGGCACATCCGCCAGCGGCGGCTCCATGCTGCGCTGGTAGTTGGCAAAGCCCACCTCGCCGACAAACCGGCCGCTGCCGCGCAGGGTGACCGCCCAATAGCCGTACCCCAGCGCCTGCCAATGGCCGATATAGCGCAGCAGCCGGGTCCAGCTTTCCTCCGGCGTGGAAGGCTTGCCGGAGATGAAACGCACCACCTCCGGCTCTGCCCAGAGCGTGGCCACATCATCAAAATCCTGCACCCGGTGCGGGCGCAGGATCAGCCGCTCCGTCTCGAGCACCGGTGGCGTCATGCAGGCAGCTTGCCGGTCAGAACATAGGTGAGGATTTCGACCACCTGGCGCGGCTCCGCCGCCACCGCCAGCGCGGCGGCGTGGACCTCTTTCAGCGCGTGCTGATGCTCCGGCGGGCTGAGCACGATGATCGACTTGCCCAGCGCCGCGGCATAGCCCGCGTCAAAGGCCGCGTTCCACTGCTTGTACTTGTCGCCAAAGCGCACGACCACCACGTCGGCGTCGGCAATCCCCTTGCGGGTGCGGATCGCGTTGACCATCGCGCCCTTGTGGTCGTGCCAGTACTTGTTTTCCTCGGCGCCCAGCACCGCCACCCCGCAATCGTCGCTGGCGTCGTGATCCGTTACCGGCGCGCTGAAGCTCACCTCCAGCCCCTTTGCGCCTTCGATGATCTGCTCCCGCCAGTCGGTGTGGATCTCGCCCGAGAGATAAACATTCAATGCCACGTCTTGTCCTTTCCTGCGCCAGCCTGCGGGGCCGCGGCCAGGGCGGCCGTGACCTCGTCATCGCTGGTTTGCTTAAAATCCCTGTAATGCGCGCCGACCGCCCAGAACTCCCTGGGGCTCAGCAAACAGACCAGAGTATCCACCAAGGGGCGCAGTTCGTCCACCGCTTCCGGCGGCGCCACCGGCACCGCCAGGATCACTTCCGCAGGTTTGCGCTCCTTGAGCCAGAAATGCGCGGCCATGAAGGTGGCGCCGGTGGCAATCCCGTCATCCACCACGATGACCGTGCGGCCTTCCAGCTCCACCGGCGGATGCCCCTGCAGATAGCGGGCGCGGCGGGCGGCGTTCTCTTCCCGCGCCTGGGCCACCTGGGCAGCAAAATCCTCCGGTTTCATGCCAGTGGCCTGCAGCAGGGCGCCGTTGAATATGGGATTGCTGCCCTCAGCCAGGGCGCCTGCAGCCAGCTCCGGATTGGAGGGCATGCCGATCTTGCGGATCAGGATCAGGTCCATGGGGGCCTGCAGTTTCTGCGCGATCGGCAGCGCTACAGGAACCCCGCCCCGCGGCAGCGCCAGCACCACGGGATCCGTCATCGGCAGTTCAGCCAGTTTCTCGGCCAGCTGAAGCCCGGCAGAAATCCGGTCCTCAAACATGTCAGCCTCCACCCCGTTACCTAGCGCGGATGGGGCAAAGGCAAAGCTCAGCGCCGCCGCGCCACCAGATAGCGCCCCGGCGTGTCCGCCGGGTAGTTGCCGGTCTCGATGATCTCAAAGCCTGTTTTCTGCACTGCCGCCTCCAGCTTGCGGATGTCCATGAAGTCCACATAGCTGGGCGCCCTGCCCGCCAGCCGCATCAGCGGGATGGCCGCCGAAAACAGCCAGTACTTCCAGCTGCCCCGCGACTCGCCCAGGCATGGCGTCTTGGAGATGAACAGCCCGCCGGGGCGCAGCCGCGCCGCCACGCCATTCAAAACCTGCTCCAGATCCGGCAGCAAATGCAGCAGGTTATGCGCCAGCACCGCGTCAAACGGCCCCTCAGGCGCCTGCCCGGCGCTGCAGCAGTGGAATTCGATGTTGGCCGCGCCTGCATCCCAGGTCCGCTCGCGGCCGACCTCCAGCATCGCCTCCGACAGATCGGTTGCGACAATCCGGGCGACGCCGGGAGCCAGTTCGATGGCGGTGGAACCGGTGCCGCAGCCCAGTTCCAGAACGGCATCATCCGCCTTGAGATAGGACCGTGTCCGCTCCAGCGTGTAGCGGTAGGCATCCATGTCGCGGATCGGCGATTTGGCGTATTTGGGGGCGATCTTGTTCCAAAAGCGGGCGTCGGCGGTCATTGCGGGTCTCCTTGGTTGCCCAAACCCTACATATGCAGGAACCACGGATAAATTGCCGAAATCCGCAAGACTGATATACGTATTTGCATGATAATGCCCGACTGGAACCATATCCGCGCTTTCCTTGCCACCGCTGAAACCGGTTCGCTGTCGGCCGCCGCGCGGCAGCTTGGCCTGACCCAGCCGACGCTGTCGCGCCAGGTCGCGGCGCTGGAGGCGGAGCTGGGCGTGCTGCTGTTCGAGCGCCTTGGCCGCTCGCTGGCCCTGACCGAAGCCGGGCATGAGCTGCGCGCCCACAGCCGCCGCATGGGCGCGGCCGCGGACGCGCTGGCCCTGGCGGCCAGCGGCCAGGCGCAATCCATCGAAGGCACTGTAAGGATCACCGCCTCCGACGTGATGTCCGCCCATGTGCTGCCGCCCCTGCTGCAGCAGCTGCGCCAGCGGGCCCCCAACCTCACCGTCGATGTGGTGGCCGCAAACGACATCCGCGACCTGATGCGGCGCGAGGCGGACATTGCCATCCGCCACGTCCGCCCGGAGCAGCCCGAGCTGATTGCCCGCCTGGTGCAGGAGGCCACCGGGCATTTCTATGCCGCCAAGTCCTATCTTGACCGGCGCGGCCGCCCGTCGTCGCTGGATGATCTGGGGGATCATGATTTCGTCGGCTTCGGCGACGCCGGCCGGATGATCGAATACTTGGAACCGATGGGTATCCCGATCACGCCGGACAATTTCCGCATCGGCTCCAATAGCGGCCTGGTCGCCTGGGAGCTGGTCCGGCACGGGTTCGGCATTACCCCGATGTCGGATGAGGTCGCCGCCGCCGCGCCGGAGGTGGAGCGGCTGCTGCCCGGCAGCGACGCCATGACCTTCCCGGTCTGGCTCACCACCCACCGCGAGTTGCACACCAGCCGCCGCATCCGGCTGGTGTTCGACCTGCTGGCGGAGTTCTTTTCCGGTAGATGATATGAAAAAGGGCAGCGCCCCGCAGGTTGCGCTGCCCAAAAGTTTTCTGAAACCCTTTGCCAAGGCTTTTCAAAAAAGCCTTGGAACCGCCGTTACCCGCGCAGGGTGCCGCCGGTTGCCTTGGTGACCTTGGCGATGATCTTCTCGCTCACCGCTTCGATGTCCTTTTCCTTCAGCGTCTGGTCGCTGGGCTGCAGCCGCACAGTGATCGCCAGCGACTTCTTGCCCTCGCCCAGGGAGCCGCCGATGAACTCGTCAAAGACACGCACATCCTCAATCAGCGCCTTGTCGGCGCCGGCCGCGGCATTGACCAGGGTCAGCGCCTCGACGCTGTCGTCGACGACAAAGGCAAAGTCCCGCTCCACCGCCTGCAGGTCGCTGATCGCCAGCGCCGGGCGGGTGGCGCCGGACTTGCGCGGCAGCGGCACCTCATCCGGGAAGACGGTGAAGGCCACGGCTGCGCCCTTGATGCCCATCGCTTTCAGCACCTTCGGGTGCAGCTCGCCAAAGACGCCGAGGGTCTTTTTCGGGCCCAGGCAGATGCGGCCATGGCGGCCCGGGTGCCACCAGGCAGCGCCTTCGCGCAGGATCTGCACTTTGGCCGGCGCGCCGATGGCGGCCAGCACCGCCTCGATGTCGGCCTTGGCATCATAGAGATCCACCGCGCGCGAGGCGCCATGCACGTCCTTCGGCCCGGTGCGCCCCACCAAAAGGCCCGCGATCTGGGTGACCTGCTCGCCCGGCTCGCCGCCGGTGAAGGCAGGACCCGCCTCAAACAGCGCCAGATCCATATAGCCGCGCGCCTGGTTGCGGGCCGCAGCCTGCAACAGGCCTGCCAGCAGATCGGGGCGCATGTGCGACATCTCGGAAGATATCGGGTTGGCCAGCATGGTGGCATCGTCACCGCCGCCGAACAGCGCAGCGGAGGCCTGATCGATGAAGCTGTAGCTCACCACCTCATTATAGCCGAGGCTGGCGCAGGTGCGGCGCGCCATCTGCTGGCGGCGCTGCTGCGGGGTCATCACCGGCTTGGGGATGCCGTCGGTCAGCCGCGGCAGCGGCTTGCCCACCAGCTTGGTGAGCGAGGCGATCCGCGCGACCTCTTCCACCAGGTCGGCCTCGCCCTGCACGTCCGGGCGCCAGCTCGGCACATGCGCCATGCTGCCTTCCAGGCGGAAGCCCAGGCGGGTCAGGGTCTGGCGCTGATCGCTTTCCGGGATCTCCATCCCCACCAGCGACTGCACCCGGTCGGCATCCAGCTTGTAGGCGCGGGAATGGTCCGGCACGTCGCCCGCGATCACCACCTCCGACGGCTCGCCGCCGCACAGATCCAGGATCATCTGGGTCGCCCGGTGCAGGCCCTCGATGGTGTATTCCGGATCGACGCCGCGCTCAAAGCGGTAGCGCGCGTCGGAGTTGATCTTGAGCGCTCGGCCCGCCATGGCGATCTGCACGTGATTCCAGAACGCGCTCTCCAGGAACACGTCCACGGTTTCCTCGGTGCAGCCGGTCTCCTCGCCGCCCATGATGCCGCCGATGCTTTCCGGCCCGTTGGCATCCGAAATCACCATTTGGCCGGCGCCGAATGTGTATTCCTTCTCGTCCAGCGCCTTCAGGGTCTCGCCGCCAGCCGCGCGGTGCACCCGCAGGTCGCCCGCGACCTTGGCCGCGTCAAACACATGCAACGGGCGGTTCTCGTCGAAGGTGAAGAAGTTGGTGATGTCCACCAGCGCCGAAATGGGGCGCAGGCCGATCGCCTTCAGCCGGTCCTGCAGCCACTGCGGGCTGGGGCCGTTCTTCACGCCCTTGATCACCCGGCCTGCAAACAGCGGGCAGCCGTCCAGCGTGTCGGCGTCGATTGTGACCTTGATCGGGCTTGCGAAGTCACCCGGGATCGCTTCGAACGCGCGGGTCTTGAGGGTGCCGAGGCCGCGTGCCGCCAGGTCGCGGGCAATGCCGTAGACGCCCAGCGCATCGGGGCGGTTCGGGGTGATCGCGATCTCGATCACCGGATCGACCTTGGCCGGATCGTTCTCCGCCAGCCAGTCCACGAACTTGTCGCCAACCGCGCCGGAGGGCAGCTCGATGATGCCGTCATGCTCTTCCGACAGCTCCAGCTCGCGCTCGGAGGCCATCATGCCAAAGCTCTCGATGCCGCGGATCTTGCCGACGCCGATGGTGATGTCGAGGCCGGGGATATACATGCCCGGCTTGCAGACCACCACGGTGATGCCTTCACGCGCGTTCGGCGCGCCGCAGATGATCTGCAGCTCGCCCTCGTCGGTGTCCACCTTGCAGACCCGCAGCTTGTCGGCGTCGGGGTGTTTCTCGGCGTGTTTCACATAGCCGAGGGTGAAGTCCTTCAGCGCGTCAGCCGGATTGACGACCCCTTCGACCTCAAGGCCCAGATCGGTCAGGGCGTCAGTGATCTCTTCCACCGAGGCGTCGGTGTCGAGGTGGTCTTTCAGCCAGGAAAGCGTGAATTTCATCGGTCGGGGACCCCTTGGCAGACATGCGTGTTTGACCTGAGGCAATGGCAAAGAATGCGCCAAGGTTCAAGGGTTCAGCACGCCCGCACTCAAGGATAGCTGGGAGTGAGGTTCAAAAGCTCATCCAATTGCCGCCCGATCCAGCCGTGCGGGATGAAATGGCCGCCGGGATGGGTGTCCAGCACCACCTTCCCTTCTGTGCAGCCCGCCCAGACCGTGCGCTCCAGCTTCAGCCATTCCACCGCCTGCCACTGGCCCAGCACCCGCGCTGCACCGCATCCCAGCCGCGCCTGCCACAGCGCCACCGGATAGGTCCGCTCGCCGCCGGGGCCGTAGGGGAAATCCATTACCGTGTCCTTCAGCCCATGCACATGGCGCACCTCGCGCGGGGCTTCGGGGCAGTTTTCACTCTGCTGGATAGTGCCCGCCACCGCCAGCAATGCCGCCACATCATTGCCGCTGTGGCAGACATAGCGCCAGGCCATGGCCGACCCGTAGGAGTAGCCCGAAACATAGATCCGTTCCGCGTCAACGGGATAGCGCCTGGCGACGTCCGCCAGCACCGCATCGGCAAAGGCGACATCCTCTGTCTCCGCCGACCAGAAATCCCAGGTCTTGCGCCGCCCGTTCGGCGTCACCAGCAGGATGCCCCGCCGCTTGGCGGATGCCCCCACCCTGTTGCTGTGCTGCGCATGGCGCCCCGTGCGCGACCAGCCGTGGAAATGCAGCAGCACCGGCAGGGGCGAGACCCCGTCCCAGCCTGCAGGCTCCATCACATGATAGGAGCGGTCACCCAGTTCGCAGGGCATCTCCCCGTGGCACTTAGCGGATTTCGACGGCCCCATGGCGGCAGCGGCAGAGGCCCACAGCAGGGCGGCGGAGAGGGAAAGAGCGGTGCGGATCATTCGCCCTAGGGTAGCCACCGCAGGGCAGCTGTCACGTCACAAGTTTGTGGGGCGGGGCGTCAGCCCCGCGATACGTTCAATGACCGGCAACTTGGCCCTCACCCCCCCCAAGCTGCTATGTTTTGAATTCCCCCCAACTTCGAGCATACTGCCCTGACATTGCCAGGGAGGTGCCAATGACGGCCCAGCATTCCGAAGTCCAGAAAGCCTTCTTCGTCATTGCCGACCTGTCGGGCTACACCAAATTCATGGCCGGCACCCCGCTGGAGCATTCCAAGGGCATCCTGGATGCGCTCTTCGGCGCGCTGCTACCCGCCATCCGGGCGCCGCTCCAGGTCTCCGGCCTGCAGGGCGACGCTGTGTTTGCCTATGCCATCGAAAACGAGGTGATGACCAAGCAGTTCATCCTCGATTTTGCCGAGCACCTCTACTGCATCTTCGCCCGTGAAAAGGAGAAGATGATCCTCAACACCGGCTGCACCTGCGATGCCTGCAGCAAGATCGGCGACCTGGAGCTGAAACTGGTGGTGCATCACGGCGAATGCATCCTGCAGGACACCCAGGGCAGGCATGAATTGGCCGGCCCCGACGTGATCACCGCCTTCCGGCTGCTGAAGAACTCGGTCACCGAGCGCACCGGCCTCACCGCCTATACGCTGCTGTCCTGCGACGCGCTGCGGGCAATGGACCTGGTCGATTTCTTTGATGAAAGCGAGTTCCACAGCGAGGAGATCGAACATATCGGCCCGGTCGAGTATGTGGTCCGCGACATGCGCGCCGCCTGGCAGCGCCGCCGCTCCAGCGAGCGCAGCTTTGTCGGCGCCACCGATGACCTGCTGCTGGACGAGTGGATCATCCCGCTGCCGGTTTCACCCGAGATCGCCTTTACCATCTGCACCCGGCCGGACCTGCGGACGGAATGGCTGGGCGCTGACCGGATGGACCTGCTGAACACCAACAAGGGCAAGATCGAGCCCGGCACGCTTTATCACTGCTACCACGGCGACGCGCTGTTCCCTTACGAGGTGGTGGACTGGAACCCGGGCGAATATGTCACCGGCCGCTACAATCTGGCGATGGGCCTGCAGATGTATGAAACCATCGAGATGGAGGAGGTCGGCGGCGGCACCCTGGTCAAGCTGCGCTATGCCAAGACACGCTCGCCAAAGCTTCTGGGCAAGCTGATGGCCGGCATGGTCAACAGGAAGATCCGCGGCTTCATCATCCCCGACAAGGAAAACCGCGTCTCCAAGATCAAGGCGCTGGGGGAGCGGCTGGCCGGAGCCGGCGCGGCGGCGCCTGCTTGAGGAAAGCGCATTAGGACCGTTAGCCGCGCCATCGCCTGACCGCGGGGAGGCGATCCAACAGCAGTGTTTGGCAGTTTATCCCTGCCAAGTCCGTACGACCCCTAGCCGTTGCGCTCGGCTCACCAAATCGCCTGCCCGTGCGGGCGGTCAGTCGATGGCGCGGCGGCCTCTCGGCCTTGATTCCGCGCTGAGGACTAAACTTGCAGGGCAGCGCCCGCCCGTGGGGGACGGGACGGGCGCTGCCCGGCCTATCGGCCGGGCGAAAGTTCTGAACCTTTGGAGGGTTTACCGGCTCAAACCGCCATGCAGCGCCGGCATGTCCAGGCTCTGGAAGCCGTAGTGGCGCAGCCAGCGCAGGTCGCTGTCGAAGAAGGCGCGCAGGTCGGGGATGCCGTATTTCAGCATCGCCAGGCGGTCGATGCCGATGCCGAAGGCAAAGCCCTGGTAGATCTCCGGGTCGATGCCGCCGGCCGCGATCACCTTGGGGTGCACCATGCCGGAGCCGAGGATCTCCATCCAGTCGTCGCCCTCGCCGATCTTCAGCGTGCCGCCCTCCCAGGAGCAGCGGATGTCTACCTCGGCCGACGGCTCGGTGAAGGGGAAATGCGAGGCGCGGAAGCGCAGCTCGACATCGTCCACCTCAAAGAAGGATTTGACGAATTCCTCCAGCACCCACTTGAGGTTCGCCATCGAGATGTCCTTGTCCAGCGCCAGGCCTTCGACCTGATGGAACATCGGCGTGTGGGTCTGGTCGTAGTCGGCGCGGTAAACACCGCCCGGGCAGATGATGCGCAGCGGCGCGCCCATCTTTTCCATCGAGCGGATCTGCACCGGGCTGGTATGGGTGCGCAGCACATGCGGCGGGCGGTTGTCGCCTTCGGCACGGTGCATATAGAACGTGTCCATTTCGGCGCGTGCCGGGTGGTGGCCGGGGATGTTCAGCGCATCGAAGTTGTACCAGTCAGTATCGATCCGCGGGCCTTCGGCAACGGAGAAGCCCAGCTCGGCGAAGATCGCAGTGATCTCTTCCTGCACCTGGCTGATCGGATGCAGGCTGCCCTGGCGCGCAGGGCGCGACGGCAGGGTCACGTCCAGCCACTCGGTGCGCAGGCGCTCATCCAGCGCGGCATCTTCCAGGCCTGCCTTCTTGGCCGCAAGGGCCGAGTTGATCTCATCCTTCAGCGCGTTCAGCGCCGGGCCGGCCACCTGGCGCTCTTCCGGGGTCATCTTGCCCAGCTCGCGCATCTTCAGCGCCACTTCGCCCTTCTTGCCGACGGCGGCAAGGCGGATCGCCTCCAGCGCCGCCTCGTCGGCGGCCTCTGCAATCTGACCCAGGTATTTGGCTTTAAGATCGTCCATCACGGCCCCTCGAATTCTGCTTGTGCCCTGCTACCACAAGGGCCGCTGAAAGCAAGAGGGCGGGAACGGATGGCGGGCGTCTGTGTTGCGGGGGCGTGCTGCGCGGAAATGATGCGAGCCTGCGAACAATGCACCCTCCCGTCACAATGGCTCAAAATGCCGGAACCGCGCCCGCATTTACGTGCCGGCAAAGCGACACCTTCGGTTTCAGGAATTGGCCGCAGAATTCTGTTAATATGGAACCATTCGAAGCCAAACAGGAGAGCATGATGGGAAGCATGAAACCTGCAATCCTAGGGTCACTGCTGTTCGCGGCCGGAGCTTTGATGGGAAGCTTCGGTGTTATCGCCGTGACGGCCCAAGAAACACCTCCAACGGAACACAAAGGGATCAGCGTTTCCAAGTTGGGCGTTGTCCCCGAGGAATCCATGAAAAGGCAGACCGGTCTCGAAGGTTACTTTTTGCAATTACGGCTAGCGACAGTCGCACCCGGAGGACAGGTCGCACGGCACGATCACAAGACTCGGCCCGGGCTTGTCTACACGCTGGAAGGCACTTGGATAGAAGGCCGGCCGGACGGTGAACGGGAATACCCAGAGGGCACCGAAACCGCCTTGGTTGAAGATGCGGAAACCGACCACTGGTTTTACAATCGAAGCGACAGCCCTGTTAAGGTTCTGATTTGTGATCTGGGCCTCGTTGAGTGAACGGTTCCAGGGTTTAATTGCGCGCAGCTCTTCCCGAGGCCTTTGCAAACGCCAGAGCCACTGGCAAGTCTTGGCCGCCTCTCGCTTCAGGCGGGCCTTTAGCTGCGGTCTTTTACCGGCAGCTGCCCCTCAGCACCGCCACGCCTCCTGCGGCAGCTTCAAGAGGTGCTGCTGCAGCCACTGCCCCGCCTGCCCCAGCACCCGCTGCGCGGTCCAGACCACGTCGATCCCGGCCAGCGCATCGCTTTGCTGGAAGCCAAAGCGCAGCCGCACCAGCGCGCCGCTTTCCAGATGCGGCAGCACCGCGGGCAGCGGCAGTTCGGCCCAGCCCAGCCCCTGCTGCAGCAGCTCGACTATCATGGCTGGATTTTCCGCGGACCAGATTGTGGCGCTGTGGGTTTCCCCGATCAGCCAGTGCGCTTCCTGTGCGCGGCTTTGCAGCACCAGCTGCCGGTGCGCCCGCAGGTCGCGGTGGGCCAGCGGGCCAAGGGCGGCCAGCGGGTGATCCCACCCGCAGACCGGCACCACCGCCGTGTGGCCGACACCGCGGAACTGAAAGCCCTCCGGATAGCTTTCCTGCTCTGTCATCAGCCCAAGATCGGCACGCCCCTCCTTCAGCAGCGCCGCGGTGCCGTTGGGGCCTGCCGACAAAATCTCCAGCGCCACATGCGGATAGGCTTCAGCAAAGCCGCGCAACGCCTCCAGCAGCGGTGCCAGGTTCAGCCCCTGCTCCACCGCCAGGCACAGGCTGTCCTCCACCCCTTCCGCCATCGACGCCGCCTTGGCGGTAAACTCCCGCTGGCCCAACAGGATCCCGCGCGCGTGCGGCAGCATCTCCTGCCCCGCCCTTGTCAGCACCGGCGACCGCCCGCTGCGGTCAAACAGCTGCAGCCCGCAGTCGATCTCCAGATTGGCTATCGCAGTGGAAACCGCCGACTGCGCCTTGCCCATCCTACGGGCTGCTGCCGAGAAAGAGCCCAGTTCGGCGGCCAGCACAAAAGCCTGCAGGGTTTCGGGGGACATCATGGCTCACCCATCTTGTTTTCAGATACATTCTGACTGGATGCATCATGAAATGCGGATAGAACAAAGGCAACGCTCAACCCCGCAGCCCAAACCCGCAAAAAGGAGGCACAGGATGGCAGGCAAAGTTGCAATGCGCACGGCGAAGGACCGGCTGCGCTACACCATCAGCTTCGAAATCCTGCTGATGGCAATGCTGGTGCCGGTCGGCGCGGCTTTCTTCGACAAGCCGCTCAGCGACATCGGACTGCTGGGCGCCTTCCTGTCGGTGAAGGCGATGCTGTTGAACCTCCTCTACAACTGGATCTTCGATCACGCGGATGCCAGGGCGGGCCGGGTCGCCAGCAACCGCTCGCCGCTGGGCCGCCTGCTCCATGCCGCAGGGTTCGAGGCGACGCTGCTGCTCACCTCGCTGCCGGTCTATATCTGGTGGCTGAACCTGGGCCTGTTGCAGGCGCTGGCCGCCGACCTGACGGTGACCTCCTTCGTGGTGGTCTACACCTACGGCTTCACCCTCGCCTATGACCGCCTGTTCCCGGTCGCCGCGGCGGAGAGCGGCCGCGCCTGACCCGCGGCCCGGCATGGCTGCCGGTTTTGTGCTATACTTGCGGTGCGCGGCCCAGCGCATCCCATTCAGCAGAACAACCGGAGGACAGCCATGGCACATGTGGATTGGTATATCGAAGGCCCAAGCTTCGGGAACTGCAACTGCAACTACGGCTGCCCCTGCCAGTTCGAGGATCTGCCCACCCACGGGCATTGCACCGGGTTCGAGGTGATCCATATCGACAAGGGCCATTTCGGCGATACCGACCTGGCCGGCACCCGCGCCGCGCTGTTCTACGCCTGGCCCGGCCCAGTTTTTGAGGGCAAGGGCGCGCTGCAGGCGATCATCGACGACCGCTCCACCGACGCCCAGCGCGCGGCGCTGGAAACCGTGATGCTTGGCGGCGAAACCGATGAGGAAGCCACCCACTGGTGGGTGTTCCGCGCCATGTGCGACACCGTGCACGAGACGCTGATCAAGCGGATCGACTACGAGGTGGACATCGAAAACCGCACCGCCAAGCTGGACATCGAAGGGCTGGTCACCTCCACCGGCCGCCCGATCCAGGCCCCGCATGGCGGCGGCGAGCACCGGGTCCGGATCGACATCCCCGGCGGGATCGAATTCACCCTGGCCGAGATCGGCAGTGCCTCCACCAAGTCCGACGCAGCGATCAAGCTGGATCTGGACGACAGCTACGGCCAGTGGGCCATCATCCGCCACGGCCCGCACGGGATCGCGGCCTGAGGTAAAGCGTCAAATCCGCATAAACCGCTTGCCCGCACACCGCTGGCGCGGCCAAGCTTGCTGCGTTCCCCTAACCAGCTAAGGCAAGCTATGAGAAACTATTCAGGCAGCTGTCATTGCGGCGCTGTCCGCTTTTCCTTCTTTGCGCCGAAAATCACCAGCGCGATGCAATGCGACTGCTCGATCTGCATCCGCAAGACCGCCTTCCTGAGCCCCTTCAAGGTGCCCAAGGACGATATGACGATCACCGCAGCCGGTGACGCGCTGAAGACCTACCGTTTCGGTACACTGGCTGCGCAGCATCACTTCTGCGGCACCTGCGGCATCCATACCTTTGTGGAGCCGCGACTGTCGCCCGGCACGTTCCGCGTCAACCTGGGATGCATCGACGGCGTGGATACTTTGCACCTTCCATTGGAGATTTTCGATGGCAAGAGCCTGTAACACCAGCCGGGCCGCGTTCAAACCAGCCGCCGCATCATCGTCTGCAAGGACTGGCGGCTGGCGTAGCCCAGCCTTTGCGCCACCTGCTCCATCCGCTCACCGCGCGCTGCGGCCCGCAGCGCGATCTGGCAGCGCAGGCGGTTGCGCCAGCCGCCGAAGCTCAGCCCCGTCTGCTGCTGGAACCGGCGGGTGAAGCTGCGGCGGCTCATCCCCGCCAGCGCCGCCCAATGGTCAATGGTCTGCACGCTGCCCGGGCTGTCCATCAGCGCATCGCAAACCCGCCGCAGCCGGGCATCCGCCGGATACGGCAGCGCCAGGGTTGATTTCTCCGCCGTGCCCAGCTCGATCAGGATCAGCCGGCTCAGATGATGCGCCCGCGGCGGCAGCGGCCAGGGGTTGTTCATGGCGCACAGCGCCGCGATCAGCCGGGCCAGCAGCGCGGAGATAGCCACGGCCCGGCATTCCGCCATCATCTCCGCCCCCGGCTCCGCCGGATCGATATAGAGCGACTGCAGCTGCACCTCGCCCGCCATGCGGATCTCGTGCAGCATCCCTGCCGGCACGATCAGCCCCGCCCCCGCAGGCACCGCCCAGGTGGTGCCGCCGGCCTCTGCCATCATCAGCCCGGCCACCGCATAGACCAGCTGATGGCGCGGGTGGTCATGCCAGGCGGAGACATAGCCGTCCGGGTAGATGCGCGCGTAGGACGCCACCCCATGCGGCAGCATCTGCACCGCATCGGACGAGGACGACCCCCGCCGCCGGATATCCGCATTCTGGCCCATTTGCGCAAAAACTGGCCCCATCACCACGAAAGGGCAAGGTAAAACGCAACCAAAAGGAGGCCGGACCATGCAGACAATCACCAGCACCAATGAGCTTGAGGAGATCTACGGCGCCCCGGTGCCGCAGTCGCTGACCAAGGTCACAAGCCATCTGACGCCGCTTTACCGCGACTGGATCGGTGCCGCGCGGTTCCTGGTCCTGTCCACCATCGGTCCAGAAGGCACCGACGCAAGCCCCCGCGGCGATGACGGCCCGGTGGTGCATATGGCGGACAGCCGCACCCTGTGGCTGCCCGACTGGCGCGGCAACAACCGCATCGACAGCTTGCGCAACATCGTCCGCGACCCGCGGGTCAGCCTGATGTTCATGGTGCCGGGCTGCAACAACGTGGTGCGGGTGAACGGCACCGCCGTGCTGACCGCAGACGAGAAAACGCGCGCGCATTTCGCCCGCAAGTCCCTGCGGCCCGCCACCGTGGCAGTGATCACCATCGAAGAGCTTTACTTCCAATGCGCCAAGGCGCTGATGCGCTCGCGCCTGTGGGACCCGGAGGCAGACCGCCCCGCGGTGCCCACCGCAGGCCAGTTCCTGCAGGAACAGCAGCAGGATTTCGAGGCCGGCGCCTATGACGCGGGCTACGCGGAATACGCCAAGTCAAGGATGTGGTAGGCGCCGCTGCAGGCTGCGGGCCGCCGGGCGCGGCTGATGCACGCGGAAGATGCGTTTTCCTGCCGATCCAATACCTTGAGGCTTGCCAGATACTTTGCGGCATGTGCAAAATGGCGCGTTGACGCTGCTCGGGAACCGCGCCCATGCCCACCCATATCGACCGCACCAGCCTGACCTGGAAGGTCACGCCCGACCTGTTGGGCGTGGTCGATGCCTCCGGCATATTCACCGATACCAACCCCGCCTGGTTCCGAACACTCGGCCTGCTGCCCGCGGAAATCGAAAGCCGCCAATTCTTCGACTTCCTGCACCCCGAAGACATGTCCCGGACCGAAGCCGCCTTTGAACGGCTCAAGCACGGGGAGCCGGTGCTGCAGTTCGAGAACCGCTACCGCCACAAGGACGGCAGCTACCGCTGGCTGTCCTGGAATGCGGTGCCGGAAGGGGACCGGTTTATTTGCAACGCCCGTGACGTGACCCAAGCCAAGAAAAACGCGGCCCACCTCGCAAACCGCGAGCAGGAAGCCCATTTCCGCGAGCAGTTCATCGCGGTGCTGGGCCACGACCTGCGCAACCCGCTGTCTGCGGTCGGCGCCGCACTGCGGCTCTTGGAGAATGAGCCGCAATCGGCCAAGGCGCTGGAAATCCTCGCCCTGGGCCGCCAGTCGGTCACCCGCATGTCGGCGCTGATTAACGATATCCTCGATTTCGCCCGCTCCCGCCTCGGCAACGGGATCGAAATCGCCCGGTCGCGCGAAGCGCCGCTTCTGCCGGTTCTGCAGCAGACGGTGGAGGAGATCCGCCTGGCCAACCCCGACACTCCGCTGCAGGAGGACTACAGTTTCGCAGATCCGCTGGACTGCGACCCGGGCCGGATCGCGCAGCTGGTCTCCAACCTCTTGGCCAACGCGGTGACGCACGGCACCCCCGGCAAGCCGGTGCAGGTCAGCGCCCGTGACGAGGGCGGCGATTTCGTGCTCTCCGTCGCCAATGAGGGCACGCCGATCCCGCCGGAAACCGTGGCGCTGCTGTTCGAACCCTTCACCCGCGCCGAAACCCGGGAGTCGCAGAACGGCCTCGGGCTGGGGCTGTTCATCGCCCAGCAGATCGCCAAGGGCCACGGCGGCCTCCTGTCGGTGCAATCGGATGAACGGCTGACTGTCTTCAGCCTGCGGATGCCGCGCCAGGGCTGAACGGTGCAGGTGCGCGGATTCTGCCGGAACGGGTGAACAGGCCTGCCCCGCCGCGCCTGCCAGACCTTACCTTGAGACCTGGCGCTCGTAGTCCTCTGCGTCGAACCATCCCAGGGAGGAGGTAATCTTCATGCCGCCGTCCAGCTCCCACTCTTCCCAGCCGCTTACCTTAAGCGGATTGCCGGTCCCGGCATGGTGGCCTGTGAACGTCCACATGTACAAGACGTGGGCGCCGGCCCCGCGGATGCCATCGCAGGTAAGATGCAGGTCAGGCACATCCGCATGAAACCCCGCAGCCATCCCGGTGACGCCGCTGTGACCGCTCGAAGGCTCCCCACGGTTGATCACGATACTGCTGTCCGGAGCATGGAAAGCCGCGACCTGCTCAGGCACTTGTGAGTTCCAAGCTTCGGTGTAGCGCTTAGCAAGATCGTCCAGCTGGCTTTGAGAGTATGGCATTTTCAACCTCCTGCGGTGCTGAACAGGCTAACTAGCGCCGGCATTTCAGGCGGCAAGCCGCCCTCCCCGGACAATCCAGCATGTAGGCCGGGTGCCGCTTGCAGCCAATCCAACGCTCGCCTGCCCCGTATAGCGCCCCCCAAACAGCAAAAAAGGCCGCCCCGACCAGGGCGGCCTTTTCTGAATTCGAAAACTCCGGAGCCTTAGGCTGCCAGCGCGTCCTGTGCCTGGCGCACGATCGCACCAAAGGCTTCGGGCTCGTGCACGGCCAGGTCGGCCAGAACCTTGCGGTCCACTTCGATGCCGGCCAGGTTCAGGCCGTTGATGAAGCGGGAGTAGGTCAGCGCTTCGTCATGCGAACGCACAGCGGCGTTGATACGCTGGATCCACAGCGCGCGGAAGTTGCGCTTGCGGTTCTTACGGTCGCGGGTTGCGTACTGGTTCGCCTTGTCGACGGCCTGACGGGCAACCTTGAAGGTGTTCTTGCGGCGGCCGTAGTAACCTTTGGCTGCCTTGATGACCTTCTTGTGACGGGCGTGAGTCGTGGTACCACCTTTTACGCGGGACATATCTCAGATCTCCTCTTAGCGGTCGTAGGGCATGAAGCCCTTAGCGATCTTTGCGTCCGGTGCGGACAGGGTGGTGGTGCCGCGGGCGTCGCGGATAAATTTCTTGGTGCGTTTGATCATGCCGTGGCGCTTGCCGGCCTGACCAGCCATGACCTTGCCGGTCGCGGTCACCTTGAAGCGCTTCTTGGCGCTCGACTTCGTCTTCATCTTGGGCATTTCCGTCTCCTTCAATGCAGGTTCGCTAGACGCGCGACTCGGCATGCCTAAGAAAGGCCGGCCGCGCGGAACAGAGCTGCCCTTTAAGCAATGCAGGCGGGATGGGCAAGCGGATTCTCTAGAAAAGCTGCCCGGCGACCCGGAAAAACGCCTCCGGGATATCAGCCAGGCTGTAACCGCCGGGGTTCATTCCAACGGCATAGCCGATCAGGCCGATGGCCGCCAGTATGGCAACTGCCGGAAAGCGCGGCGGCCGCTGTTCGCTGGCCGCGGACAGCGCCGCCGGCACCGAAAGCCCTGCCAGCACCAGCCCCAGGATAAGCGCCAGATCAGTATCCATTCCTTCCCCCCCGGAACAAAACGAACCTAGGGAAAATGGTAGGCGCCTGCGGCGGGATTTCAATCTGGCGGCTGCCGCCGCCCCTGGCGCATCAGCCCGGGGCAGCGGACCGGGTCACTCCGGATCGGTGCTGTAGATCAGCCGCTCGTCGCAGGGGGCGATGCGCAGGATGTTGGTGGTGCCCGGCACGTTGAAGGGCACGCCCGCGGTGACCACGATCTGGTCGCCCTCGGAGGCATAGCCGCCCGACCGCGCCGCCCGCGCGGCGCTGACCACCGCGCCCTTGAAGCGGTCCAGTTCCGGCGTCATCACGCATTTGCAGCCCCAGCTGAGGCACAGCCGCCGCGCCGTGGCGCTGACCGGGGTCATCGCGATGATCGGCACGCCGGGACGCTCCCGCGCGGTCAGGAGCGCGGTGGTGCCGGACTGGGTGAAACAGCAGATCGCCTTGATCTCGGTCTTCTCCGCGATCTCCCGCGCCGCGGCGACGATGCCGTCGGCCACCGTTGTGCCCTTGGCGGAGCGCGAGGCGGTGATGATCTGGGTATAGGTCGGGTCGGCCTCGACCTCGATGGCGACCTTGTCCATGGTCTTTACCGCCTGCACCGGATACTGGCCGGCCGCGCTTTCGGCGCTCAGCATCACCGCATCGGCGCCCTCATAGATCGCGGTGGCCACGTCGGAGACTTCGGCGCGGGTCGGCATCGGGCTTTCGATCATGCTTTCCAGCATCTGGGTCGCCACGATCACCGGCTTGGCCGCGGCCCGGCACTTGCGCACCAGCCGTTTCTGGATCGGCGGCACCGCCGCCACCGGCAGCTCGACGCCGAGATCGCCGCGCGCCACCATGATGCCGTCGGAGGCATCCAGGATGGCCTCGAAATCCTCCACCGCCTGCGGCTTCTCGATCTTCGACAGCACCGCCGCGCGGCCGTCGGCCAGCGCGCGCGCCTCATAGACATCCTTGGCCCGCTGCACAAACGACAGCGCCAGCCAGTCGACGCCCAGGGCGCAGACAAACTCCAAGTCCGCCCGGTCCTTTTCCGACAAGGCGGCCAGCGGCAGCACCACGTCCGGAACATTGACCCCCTTGCGGTTGGAAATCGTGCCGCCGGTCTCCACCGTGCAGTCGGCAAAATCCGGGCCGCAGGCATCCACCACCAGGCGGATCTTGCCGTCATTGACCAAGAGATGCGCGCCGGGCTCCAGCGCCTGGAAAATCTCCGGATGCGGCAGGCACACGCGGGACACATCGCCCTCCGCCGGATCCAGGTCGAGGCGGAACTTGGCGCCCTCCTCCAGCTCCTCGGCGCCGTTGGCGAACACACCCACCCGCAGCTTCGGGCCCTGCAGGTCGGCCAGAATCGCAATCGGGCTGTCCAGATCCTGCTCCACCTGGCGGATGATCTTGTGCTTCTCGGCAATCTCCGGGTGGCTGCCGTGCGACATGTTCAGGCGGAACACATCAGCCCCCGCCTCATGCAGCGCCCGGATGGTCTCATAGGTCTCCGACGCCGGCCCCAAAGTGGCGACAATCTTCACATTGCGCGATCGTTTCATTGGGGTCCTCTCCTCCGGGCCTGAATTATGTTACCGCAAACAGCTCGGGTGCTTATCCCCCAATTCCCATTTCCGCGCAACTCCCGTAAAGAGATTGCGGCAAAACATATCAGGCTCATGACATACACTCCCTTTTTTGTTCACGGCGCAGACCGTCCCGCCCGCTGGCTGATCACCTGCGACCACGCAACCAACCATGTGCCGACTTTTGCCGGCGGCGGCGACCTGGGCCTCCCGCGCGAGGATATGGAGCGCCACATCGCCTATGACGTCGGCGCCTACGAGGTGTCCAAGCTCCTGGGCGAGATGCTGGACGCGCCGGTGGTGGCCTCCAACTTCTCCCGCCTGGTGATCGACCCCAACCGCGGCGAGGACGATCCGACCCTGCTGATGAAGCTTTATGACGGCACCATCATCCCCGCCAACCGCCACGCGGGCGAGGCCGAACTGAAGGAGCGGCTGGAGAACTGCTACCGCCCCTATCACCGGGCGCTGGCGCGGCTGGCGGAACGGCCGCGCACGGTGATCGTCTCGGTGCACAGCTTCACCCGCCAGCTGCGCGGACGGCCGCCGCGGCCCTGGGAGATCGGCATCCTGTTCCCCGAAGGCGAGCGGTTCTCTCCCTTCGTCGTGGACGAGCTTACCCGCGAGGACGGCCTGTGCGTCGGCGTCAACGAGCCCTACACCGGCTTTCTGCCCGGCGACGCGATCGAAACCCACGCCACCAAACAGGGCCGCGCCAACACGCTGATCGAGCTGCGAAACGATCTGATCGCCGAGCACACCGGCCAGCACGCCTGGGCCGAACGCCTCGCCCGCATCCTGCCCAAGGCGCTGGAGGCCTCCGGTCTCTGACCCGGACTTCGGCGCGAATTCCGGCCGGGAAGTATCAATTTTTCCTGGCCGATTTCCGCGCCGGAAAACGACCCCGCGTTGCAGAACCGGCGGCACACCCCCATATCTGTAACGGAAACGCGGGATTTTCCGGGAAAGGAGCAGTCATGACCCAGGAGACCCTCTCTGCCTTTTTCGGCTGGCTGACCGTTTTGCATATTGGCCTGTTCACCCTCTCCGCCGTGCTTCTGATGCTGCTGCGGGACTGGACCGCCCGCCTGCACGCCCGCATGTTCGGGCTGGCGCCTGCGGATGTCAGCCTCACCGTCTACCGCTGGCTCGGCACCTACAAGATCGTGATCTTTGCCACCGCGCTGGGGCCGTGGCTGGCGCTGCAGCTGATCTGACCCCGCCGCACCCCGCCATTGCCCGCCCCCGCCGCGGCTGCTAGGCCTGTGCCCAAACGCCCCGCACTTAGTCAGGACACCCGCAATGGACAAGCAAACCGAGATCGAAATCCAGGCCGCCGCCTTCCGCCGCCTGCAAATGCACTTGATGGAAGACCGCACCGATGTGCAGAACATCGACCTGATGAACATGGCCGGCTTCTGCCGCAACTGCCTGGCCCGCTGGTACCAGGAAGCCGCCAACGAGCGCGGCATCGAAATGGGCAAGACCGAGGCCCGCGAAATCTACTACGGCATGACCATGGAAGAGTGGAAAGCCAACTACCAGACCGAGGCCAGCGCCGAGAAACAGGCGGCTTTTGAAGTCGCCTTCAAGGAAAACGTCACCGACAAGCAGTAAGCGGCTGCTCCGCTGAACCGGGACAGAGGGGCTCTGCCCCTCTTGCCCTTGCGGCCAATTCACCCTGGAGTATTTGCCCAAAGGTGAAATCAGGCGGGCTGGCCGCTGCCTTAGCCCCTCAGCCGCAAGGCGGCGCGCGCAAGATCAACCGGCGCGCCGTCCGCATCCACCAATGCCACGCGCAGCGGTGCGCCGGTCTCCCGGTCCGCCGCCCCCACCGGCGCCGCGCCGCCGGTCACATGCGCCTCCCCCCATTGCGCCAGCGCCAGGAAGGTCAGCGCCAATCCGCGCCCGGCTTCGGTCAGCACATAGGCCCGGCGCACCCGGTCGCCCGCCTCCTGATAGGGCTGTTTTTCCAGTATCCCCCGCGCCACCAGCATGTTCAGCCGGTCGGTCAGGGTAGAGCGCGGCGCCTTCAGGTCTTCGCGCATGTCGTCATAGCGGCAGACGCCGTAAAACGCCTCCCGCAGGATCAGCAGCGTCCAGCGGTCGCCGATGATCCCGGCGGCCAGCGCCATCGGGCACTGCTCCTTGGGCACCAGGGCGCGGCGGCGGACGGCGGGCAGGGTTTCACGGGAATCAGAAGCTGGGTTTGACATGTGGACCCAGATAGGGGATTTCTACCTGAGTTCAAAATTTAGACTCAGATTCGCATTCGAAAGGACAGCCCCGATGACCCAGCGCCCGATGGACCGCGACGATGCACTCGAAGATTTCGAGCCGCGCCGGATCACCCTCAACGATACGGAGAAAACCGTGCATGTTTCCGGCCAAGGCCCGGCGGTGATTGTGATGGCGGAGATGCCGGGGATCAGCCCGCATGTGGCCCGCTTTGCCCGCTGGGTGCGGGATGCCGGGTTTACCGTCTACATGCCGTCGCTGTTCGGCCGCGATGGTGCGGTGGCCACGGCGGAGGACGGCGCAGAGGTGTTCCGCCGCGCCTGCGTCAGCGCCGAGTTCCGCGCCTTTGCCGGCGGCGGCGCCAGCCCGGTCACCCAGTGGCTGCGGGCGCTGGCGCGTCAGGCGCACGGCGAATGCGGCGGCCCCGGCACCGGTGCCATCGGCATGTGCTTCACCGGCAATTTTGCCCTGTCAATGATGCTGGAGCCCGCCATGCTGGCACCCGTGCTGGCGCAGCCCTCGCTGCCGCTGGACAATCCTGCGGAGGTCGAAAGCCCACCCGAGGAACTGGCCGCCGTGCGCGCGCGGCTGGAGCGCGAGGACCTCACCGTGCTCGCCTACCGGTTCCAGGGCGACGCCTTCTGCCAGGCGCAGCGCTTTGCGGCTTATGCCGAGGCGCTGGGAGAGCGGTTCGACGCCCGCACCCTGCCGGACAGCGCCGCCGCCGCAGAGGTGCCGCCGTTCTTTGCCAAACACGTCCCCTCCCCGCACAGCGTGGTGACCGCACATCTGGTGGATGAGGCAGGCAGCCCGACTCTGGCAGCGCGGGATGAAATTCTCGGGTTCTTCAGGCAGCGGCTGACTGAGAGCAGCTGACCGCAAGGGACGGCGGGGCAGCCCGGCCCTGCCCCCTCAGCGCTCCCGGCTTTCGAACCAGTCCAGCGCCATGGCGCTCCAGCCCTTGGGCAAGCCGTGCCCGCCCTTGTGCAGGATCAGCTCCAGCCCGCCGCTTCCGCAGTCCCAGCGCTTGCGCCAGACCCGGTCTTCCATCTCATGCCCCGCCGCGTTGCTGGGGCAGCCGTTTTGCCTCCGCCACAGCTGCAGCCCCTCCCAGATGTCGGCCTGCACGATGTCGGCTACTGAGCCCTGGATCGCCCGGCCTTCCAGCGGCACCACCTTGTCGGCAAAGCCGTGGATGTGGAGCAGATGCACAGGGCCTTTGCAGGTTCTGGACATCGGCAGCCAGAAGCCGCCCGACACCGCCGCGTAACCGGCGGCAAAATCCGGCGCCAGGCAAGCCATCTCCCACACCATCGAGCCGCCGCGGGAAAAGCCCGCCAGCAGCACCCGGCCCGGATCCACCCCAGCGCGGGCTTCGGCATCCGCCAGCACCTCGCGCAGGAAGGCCGCATCGTTGCGCGGATAGGTGTTCCAGCCGTCCCGCACCGACCAGTCGGAGGGCTTGCCCGGCTGCCAGGGCAGCCCGTTGGGAGCAATCACCGCATAGCCCCGCGCGGTGAAGGCCCCGATAAAGCCCTTGTTCGCGACAACCTTGGCGCCGCTGCCGCCGTAGCCATGCAGGTAGATCACCGCAGGCCCGCCCTGCCAGCCGTCCGGCAGGGCCATGTGATACGCCCCGCTCTCGGTTTTGCAGGGGGTTTCACCGCCGCAGTCCGCCGCCCCCGAAGATACCGCGGGCCCCGCAAACAGCGCCGCCGCCATTGCAACCTGCATCCTCAGCCAGCCCAGCATCAACGCCCCTCCCCTGCCTTCTGTGCTGCCAACTCTAGCACAAACAAACGACGGCGCGGCTTCTGCCCTCCTGCAGAACGTAAAAAGGCCGCCCGTTCTGGGCGGCCGTCGCAACAAATGCATTTGATAAAATTGCCAGGCTGCGGTTCCGCAGCAGGGTGCGCTCCCCCCGGATGGCGCGCCTAGCCGCGGAACCGGCCCAAAAGCCGCGCCGCCAGCGCGCCCGATGCCGGACGCTCCCGCGCCAGGAGCTTGCCAGCCAGCCACCCCCGGCCGGCAGGCGCCTCAGCGTAATCGGGATGCTCCACCACCTCGGCGGTCAGCACCTGACGGACAGCAGCCAGGATTTCCGCGTCGCTGGGCTCCCCTGCCCGGCTGTTCACGGCCTCACCAATCTCCGGCTGATAGCACTGTTCCATCTTGCACCTCCAAGGTCTGAAGTTCTGGCTCGCGGCCCCCCGGCCCGTCCCCATCAACTGAACCCAGACTATCCCATTCCCCTGCCTAAGGGCGCATTTTGTGTAAAATTAGTTAAAATTCCGAGCCGAAGCAGGGCTTTCCGGGACAGTCCGGTACAGCG
The DNA here is from genome assembly GCF_020514995.1 of Leisingera sp. McT4-56. Taxonomy (NCBI): domain Bacteria; kingdom Pseudomonadati; phylum Pseudomonadota; class Alphaproteobacteria; order Rhodobacterales; family Roseobacteraceae; genus Leisingera; species Leisingera sp. McT4-56. The sequence continues at coordinate 77,144 of NZ_JAJALF010000011.1, forward strand.
GCAGCCATTGTTGCCACGGCCTGCATAATACACCGCTTCTTCGCTCTCGAACCCGGGCCTTATGGCCCCTCTGCACGGCCATGCACAGCGGAATTGATTCTCTTTTGAACGAAAAAAGCCGCCCGAACGGGCGGCCTTTCGTTCCGGTCCGGCAAGCAGCCTCAGACGGCTTTCTTGCGGCTTTCCTCCAGGTAGATCTCGCGCAGGCGCTTGGCGATCGGGCCCGGGGTGCCGTCACCCAGCTGCACGCCGTCGATTTCCACAACCGGCATCACAAAAGCGCTGGCGGAGGTGGTGAAGGCCTCATCCGCCTCCTTGGCTTCCTCGATGGTGAACAGGCGCTCCTCGATCTCCATCTGCGCTTCCGCCGCCAGGCGCAGCACCGCGGCGCGGGTGATGCCGTGCAGGATGTCGTTGCTGAGCGGCCGGGTCACGATCTTGCCGTTCTTGACGTAATAGGCGTTGTTGGAGGTGCCTTCGGTCACATAACCGTCCTCGATCAGCCACGCGTCGTCGGCGCCCGCCTTCTTGGCCATCATCTTACCCATCGACGGGTACAGCAACTGCACGGTCTTGATGTCGCGGCGGCCCCAGCGGATGTCCTCGATCGAGATCACCTTGGCACCCTTGGCGGCGGCAGGGCTGTCGGCCAGGCCCGGCTTGTTCTGGGTGAACAGCACCAGCGACGGCGGGGTGTCCGCGGACGGGAACACGAAATCCCGGTCGCCGTCGGAACCGCGGGAGACCTGCAGGTACACCAGGCCCTCTTCGATGCCGTTCAGCTCCACCAATTTGCGGTGGATGTCCAACAGCTCCTCCTTGGAGCACGGCGACGCCATGTCCAGCTCCTTCAGCGAACGGTCCAGACGCACCGCGTGGCCTTCGAAATCGATCAGCTTGCCGTCGAGGACCGAAGTCACCTCATAAACCGCATCGGCAAACAGGAAGCCGCGGTCAAAGATCGAAACCTTGGCTTCACCCTCGGGCAGGTATTCGCCATTCACATAAACAGTACGGGTCATTGTTGTCTCCTCAACCCCACAGGGCAGCCACGGGCGGGTGCACGCCGTCGGCATCAAATGTCAAAGGTTCCTCGCGGTCTTCGGCCAGAAGCAGCGGCCCGTCAAGATCCGTAACCGCCGCACCCTGCGCCACAAGCGTCGCGGGCGCCATCGCCAGCGACGAGCCGACCATGCAGCCGACCATCACCTGGTATCCCTCGGCCAGGGCCTGCTCGCGCAGCTTCAGCGCCTCGGTCAGGCCGCCGGTCTTGTCCAGCTTGATGTTGACCACGTCATACTTGCCCTTGAGCTTCGGCAGGCTCTCACGGTCGTGGCAGCTCTCATCCGCACAGACCGGAACCGGGCGCTCCATGCCAATGAGGGCCGCATCCTCACCCGCGGGCAAGGGCTGCTCTACCAGTTCCACGCCGAGGCGCACCAGATGCGGCGCCAGCTCGGCGTAAACTTCTGCTGACCAGCCCTCATTGGCGTCGATGATGATCTTGGCATCGGGTGCCCCGGCGCGCACCGCTTCCAGGCGGGGCATGTCATCGGGGGTACCGAGCTTGATTTTCAAGAGCGGCCGGTGGGCGTTCTCGGCCGCCTGCGCCTGCATCTTCTCGGGCGTATCCAGCGACAGCGTGTAGGCGGTGATCTCAGGCCCCGGCTCCGGCAGGCCTGCCAGTTCCCAGACGCGTTTACCGGCCTGTTTCGCCTCCAGATCCCACAGCGCGCAGTCGACCGCATTGCGGGCGGCGCCGGCCGGCAGCAGCGCTTGCAGCTCCTCGCGGGTGAAATCGGCAGGCAGCCCCTCGATCTCGGCGGTCACGCTGTCCAGCGTCTCGTTATAGCGGGCGTAGGGCACGCATTCGCCCCAGCCGGTGACGCCGTCCTTCTCCACCCGCACGGTCAGCACCTTGGCCTCGGTGCGCGAGCCGCGCGAGATGGTGAAGACCTGCGCCAGTTTGAAGACGTCCGGGGTGACGGTGATGTTCATGAAACTGCCCTTTCCTGCGGCCCTGCGCGCGAGCCGCGGCGGGCCTTGGCACGGCGCCGGAAACTCCTGGCGCCTGCCTTTTCATCTTTCCATAAATACTCCCGCCGGAGGCACCTGCCCTGTCGGCACGCGCCTCCGGCGGGGGTGTTAGATCAGACCGCGGCCAGCGCGTCCACCAGGCGGCCTGCGCCGTGGCGGTAGGGGTCGACGGCGGGCAGGCCCATGCGCTCTTCGACCTCGGCCAGGTATTTCACCGCCTCATCCTCGGACAGGTGCTGGGTGTTGACCGAGATGCCGACGATCTGGCACGCCGGGTTGGACCGCTGCGCCAGCGGCAGGGCCACCTCGCGAAGCTCTTCCAGGGTCGGCACGTCGTAGTCCGGCAGGCCGCGCATATGGGTGCGGGTCGGCTCGTGGCACAGGATCAGCGCATCCGGCTGGCCGCCGTGCACCAGCGCCATGGTGACGCCGGAGTAGGAGATGTGGAACAGCGAGCCCTGGCCTTCGATCAGGTCCCAGTGGTCATCGTCGTTGTCCGGGGTCAGGTATTCGATCGAACCCGCCATAAAGTCGGCGATGACCGCGTCCAGCGGCACGCCGTGGCCGGTGATCAGGATGCCGGTCTGGCCGGTGGCGCGGAAGGTCGACTTCATGCCGCGCTTCTGCATCTCGGCGTCCATCGCCAGGGCGGTGTACATCTTGCCGACCGAGCAGTCGGTGCCGACTGCCAGGCAGCGCTTGCCGGTGCGCTTCTTTCCGTTGGCAATCGGGTAGCCGACGGTCGGGACGCGCACATCGTGCAGGGTGCCGCCGTGGGTCTGGGCCGCGGCCACCAGATCGCCCTCGTCGCGCAGCAGGTTGTGCAGGCCGGACGCCAGGTCATAACCCATTTCCAGCGCCTCGATCAGCACCTCTTTCCACGCGGGCGAGATCACGCCGCCGCGGTTGGCGACACCGATCACCAGGGTCTTGGCGCCGGCTTCCTTGGCCTCGGCCAGGGTCATTTCCTTGAGGCCCAGGTCCGCGCCGCAGCCCGGCAGGGAAATCTGGCCGACGGCGTGGTCGGGGCGCCAGTCGCGGATGCCGATGGCAACTTTGGCGGCCAGCATGTCGGGCGCGTCGCCCAGGAACAGCAGATAAGGGGTTTCGATCATGGCGGGTTTCCTCTTCACTCTTACCGGTGAGTTTGCGGAGTTTCCCGCACAAGTTCATACCTATTCCGCCGCTGCACGCCCCTGAGGCGCAAGATTCTCCTGCATTTTTATCATTTGACAGGAGATTCCGGCGTTATGTCACCATCACTGACATTATTTTCCTCCTCCAGCCAGGATTCGGCCTGAAGCACCCCGGATTGGGGCGCGCCAAGCACCGCAATCGCCTGCTGGGAGCCGGTTTCCTCTGGCGCATCAGCCTGCGTGCGCCGCAGCGCGGCAACGCCTGCAACCATAAAACACAGGGCTGCGAGCAGGATCAGCAGGCCATTTCCGTCAGCAATGCTGACCATATTTGGGGCCGCCAGCGTGCCGCCGAACTGGCCGACGTTCAAAAGGAACACCATCGCCCCGCTGGCCGGCACGATCTGCGCCGGTTTCAGCTGGTCGTTGGCATGGGCGGAGCAGACCGCATACATCGGCAGGCTGGCGCCCGCGAGCACCGCAAAGCCGATCACCAGCGCCTGCGGCGTGGGGGTCGCCAGCATCCACAGGCAGGCCGCGGCGCCAATCACGCCCAGCCCCATCAGCACCAGCCGCCGGTCGGTCTTGTCGCTGATCCAGCCCACCGGGTACTGCACCACAGCGCCGACGATCATCGCCACCACCAGCGCGCCGGAGGCCTCAGCCGGGCTCATCCCGCGCGACAGCGCATACAGCGGCAGCGCAATGAACCAGCCCGCTACCGCAGTCGCACTGACCAGGTTGCCCAGCACCGCCATCGGTGACACGCGGTAGAGTTTCCTGACCGGCATCCGGTCCGGCACCTCATACTCCGGCGCCTTGATGCCGGACAGCAAGAGCGGCACGATCGACAGCGAGATCAGGATCGACACCGCCCCGAACAAGAGGTTGCCGCGGGGGTCCGGCAGCGCCACCAGCGCAGTGCCGATGGCCGGGCCTGCCATCCAGATCATGAAGTAGATCGACAGGATCTGCGCCCGGTTGCTGTTTTCGGATTTTGCCTGCAGCCAGCTTTCGGTGATCACATACATGCCGGGATAACAGACTCCGGCCAGGAACCGCATCGCCGACCAGGAATAGGGGTCCGAGGTCAGAAGGTGCAGGATCGCCGAGATCGACACCAGCGAAGCCAGCGCCGAAAACGCCCGGATGTGGCCCACCTTGGCCACCATCCCCGGCGCCATCACGGTGCCCAGCAGGGCGCCGGCAGGATAGGCCGCCTGCATGATCGAAATGGTGAGGTCGGAGAAGCCAAGCCCCGCACCCCGGATTGTCAGCAAGGTGACCAAGAGGCCGTTGGCCACCATCAGCATCAGCATGCCCAGAAACAGGGCCCAGTTTTCAATGAATGCACGTCTCATGCCCGGTTGCTCGCACGGGCTGCCAGGGCTTGCGCGCCTGTTTGCGGCAAAGTTTCCGGCGCCGCAGCGCAGCGGCACTTTCTGCATCTGCAAAATTTCCTTGCACATGCCCGCGCAACTTTCTAACACTTCACCCCAGCAGAATTGAAACGTCATTACCCGGAGGATTGCCCCATGAGCTTCCGCATCCAGCCCGCCGCCCCGGCGCGCCCCAACCGCTGCCAGCTGTTCGGCCCCGGCTCCAAAGTGAAGCTGTTCGAGAAAATGGCGGCCTCGGCGGCGGATGTCATCAACCTCGACCTGGAGGATTCGGTGGCGCCGGATGACAAGGACCAGGCCCGCGCCAACGTGATCGAGGCGATCAACAATGTGGACTGGGGCAATAAATACCTGTCGGTGCGGATCAACGGGCTCGACACCCCCTACTGGTACCGCGATGTGGTGGACATTCTGGAGCAGGCCGGCGACCGGCTCGACCAGATCATGATCCCCAAGGTGGGCTGCGCCGAGGATGTCTATGCGGTGGACGCGCTGGTCACTGCCATCGAGCGCGCCAAGGGCCGCACCAAGCCGGTCTCCTTTGAGGTGATCATCGAATCCGCGGCAGGCATCGCCCATGTGGAGGAGATCGCCAAATCCTCTCCCCGGCTGCAGGCGATGTCGCTGGGCGCTGCGGATTTCGCCGCCTCGATGGGAATGCAGACCACCGGCATCGGCGGCACCCAGGAGAACTACTACATGATCCGCGAGGGCCAGAAGCATTGGTCCGACCCCTGGCACTGGGCGCAGGCGGCGATTGTCGCGGCCTGCCGCACCCACGGCATCCTGCCGGTCGATGGCCCGTTCGGCGACTTCTCCGACGAGGACGGCTATATCGCGCAGGCGAAGCGCTCCGCGACCCTGGGCATGGTCGGCAAATGGGCGATCCACCCCAGCCAGATCGCGCTGGCCAATCAGGTGTTCACCCCGTCGGATGAGGCTGTGGCGGAAGCCCGCGAAATCCTGGCGGCGATGGAGGAGGCCAAGGCCTCCGGCGCCGGCGCAACCGTCTACAAGGGCCGTCTGGTCGATATCGCCTCGATCAAGCAGGCTGAGGTGATTGTGGCGCAGGCCGAACTGATCGCGGGCAGCTGACGCCGGTCCGTGATTGAAGGTTTCAAGGGCGTCCCCAAGGGGCGCCCTTTTTGATTGGAGGAAGAGATGCCGGATTTGACCTTGCTGCATACGGCTGAGGTGCATGTGGAAACCTTTTGCGCGCTGGCGCCGGGGGCGGATCTGGATCAGCAGGTGCGCGCCGACTGGCTGGAGCGGGCACAGGGCGGAATTGATGCGGGCCTCAGGGCAGAGATTGCCGCGGCCGTTGCGGCGGCGGACGGGCCGGTCCTGTGCACCTGCACCACCCTTGGCCCGGCGGCGGAGGACGCGGGCGCCATCCGCATCGACTGGCCGATGATGCAGGAAGCGGCGCGCACCGGCGGACCGGTGCTGATGGCCTATTGCCTGGAGAGCACCGCCGGGCCTTCGGAAGCGCTGCTGCGCCGCGCCTTCGGCGCGTGCGAGCCGGAGCTTACCTGCCTGGAGCTGGGCCGGCACTGGCCGCTGTTCGAGGCTGGGGACAGCGCGCGTTTTGCAGCTGCAATCGCAGCGGATGTGGCGGAGGCGCTGGCGGCAATGGATTTTGCCTGCGTGGTGTTGGCGCAAGCCTCGATGGCCGGGGCGGCAGAGCTGCTGCGAGAGCAGTCACGGGTGCCGGTCCTGGCCTCGCCGGAGATTGCGGTGCGGGCCTTGCTCGCGGAGCATAAGGCGGGCGCCTGACCTAGGAGAGGCGAGCAGCGGCACGGCATGCGTTTTTCCCGGCCAAGGCTCCTGCCCTGCCGGTGTGTCTGATCCGTTTTTGCCTGTATCCATGATCTGCTTCAGCGGAGGTGTTATGGACTGGCGGCGCCGCCAGAGTGGCGGAGATGGACGGGCGTATCCGCCCGCGTGCTAAACGTTGTCTCTGCACGGCCCCGCTGCCAGGCAGGGGTCCGGTTCCAAATGTGCCGGGGAGCCAAGCCCCGGCGGTTGATCGCGACCGGGGCCAAGACTGCCAAAAGCGGCTTAAGATCCCGTGAGAGCGGCGTACGCAGGGTGCGCAACACCTGCAGCCGCGCGTCTGAAGCCAACGCAGCGCAGTGAGTATTTGGGGAAAGATGAAGCGCATCAGTCTTTCATCTTTCCCCAAATACTCAAAATCCAGCCTCAGCCAGGGTTCAGGCCCGCAGATCCTTGGGCGAGCCCATCACCACATAGGTGGTGATCGCAGTGACATAGGGCGAGGTGCCGAGGATATCGGTGTGGAACTTCTTGTAGCTGGGCAGGTCGGCGCATTCGACCCGCAGCAGGTATTCGATGGTGCCGGTGATATTGTGGCACTCCACCACTTCCGGCGCCGCCTGCATGGCGCGCTCAAACGCCTCCTGCGCCTCCTTGGTGTGCTCACCCAGGCCGACGCCGATATAGGTGGCAAAGCCCACCCCCAGCTTCTGCCTGTCCAGGACCGCCCGGTAGCCGGTGATGACGCCTGTGCGCTCCAGCTCCTGCACCCTGCGCAGGCAGGCAGAGGGCGACAGGCCCACCCGCTCCGCCAGTTCCAGGTTGCTGATCCGGCCGTCGCGGCTGAGTTCTTGCAATATTTGCCGGTTTATCTTGTCATTTTTCGCCACTGGTTGCGAAAATACGCACAGGCCACAGCAAAACGCAATTTCATTTGGCCAATTTAGCGCAATGATTTTGCGCATGACTTATGAACTCCTCACTGCCCTTGCGCTTTTCGCCTTTGTCTCCTCGATCACGCCGGGGCCGAACAACCTGATGCTGATGGCCTCGGGCGCCAACTTCGGCTTCCGCCGCACCATCCCGCATATGCTGGGGGTGGCTTTGGGGTTTGTGTTCATGGTGCTGCTGGTCGGCGCCGGGCTGGTGCAGGTGTTTGATGCCTTCCCGGCCAGCTACACGGTGCTGAAGGCGGTGTCGGTTGTGTATCTGCTGTGGCTGGCCTGGAAGATCGCCAATGCCGCGCCGGTGCAGGCCAAGGGGGCTGAGGGGCACCCGATGACGTTTTTGCAGGCCGCCGCGTTTCAATGGGTGAACCCCAAGGCCTGGGCGATGGCCCTCACGGCGATCAGCGCCTACACGCCGGATCAGACGCTGGTGGCGATCCTGCTGGTGGGGGTTATTTTCGGGGCGATCAACCTGCCCTCGGTCGGGTCCTGGACGGTGCTGGGCCAGCAGATGGCGCGGTTCCTGACCAGCCCGCGGCGTCTGGTGCTGTTCAACTGGACCATGGCGGCGCTGCTGGTGGCCTCGCTCTATCCGGTGATCTGGCCGCAATAACGCAAGCTGCACTCCCGGCCTGCAGGGGCTGAGCTCCCGCCCCCGCGCAAGGGGCCGGGCGGGAAATCATTTCAGCGGCAAGCAGATCTCTGTCAGAAGATCCTCCGGCGCGGTGTCGCGGGGATTGTTGAGATAGACCTCATAGCAAGGCTGGTCGGCCGGCTCCTCCCCCGACGCAGGCAGCCAGTTGCCGAACAGGCTGTGATAGGCAGCGTGGATTCCGGAATACGGCCCCTTGTAGGTGAGCACCGCGGCACGGCCGCCAGGCAGGCTTACCTCTTCCATGCCCTCGGGCAGCGCCTCGCCGGTGAACTCCGCACCTGCAAAGCTGCGCAGCTCGGCCTCGTCCACCTCGTCCGGGCTGTCGAAATAGACCCCGAGCACCGCGCCCAGCTGCGGCCAAAGCTGGCGGCTCTCGCAGATCGCCCCGAGGGCTTCAAAGCTCTTGCCGATCTCGTGGTAAGCGCCCTTGTGCGGCAGGCCGGCCAGGCGGCGGGCGGGGTCGGTGCGGGTGATCACGTCATACATGGGATAGCTTCCTGTTCTGAGGGTTGGGTTCGGCAGCCGCACCTGGCCGTCGCGGCGGAAGGCCGCTGGGCTGCTGCCATAGGACTCAGAGAACGCGCGGGAGAAGCTGTTCTGGTTCGGGTAGCCTGCGCGGGCGGCCACCTGAGCGATGGGCATGTCCGCCATCACCAGCCAGACCGCGGCGCGGTGCAGCCGGATCCGGCGCACGGCTTGCGCGCAGGTTTCACCGGTCAGGGCGCGGAACACCCGGTGCCAGTGGAACCGCGACATCGCCGCCACATCGGCAAGCCTGTCCAGCGACAGGTCGCCGTCAGTGTTGTCGTGGATATAGGCCAGAACCCGCAGGATCCGGTCTTCGTAGCTGGCGGCCATTTGCGGCGTCTCCTTCGTGTCTCTCTGCCCTCAGGTGATGGCATAAGCCTAGATCACAAATCTTGCTGAGTTGCATCTTGGCGCCGCTAAGGCCATATAGCTGCAAACCTGCAGAGCAGAGGCAACATGACCCAGTATCTGGAATTCGAAAAACCGCTGGCCGAAATCGAGGGCAAGGCGGAGGAGCTGCGGGCGCTGGCGCGCGCGAATGAGGAAATGGATGTGGCGGATGAGGCCAAGGCGCTGGACGCCAAGGCGGAGCAGCTGCTGAAGGACCTCTACAAGAATCTGACACCCTGGCGCAAATGCCAGGTGGCACGCCATCCTGAGCGCCCCCACTGCAAGGACTATATCGAGGCGCTGTTCACCGAGTACACGCCGCTGGCCGGCGACCGGAACTTTGCCGATGACCTGGCGGTGATGGGCGGCCTGGCCCGCTTCAACGACCAGCCTGTGGTGGTGATCGGCCATGAGAAGGGTTCGGACACCAAGTCGCGTATCGAGCGCAACTTCGGCATGGCGCGCCCCGAGGGCTACCGCAAGGCGATCCGGCTGATGGAAATGGCCAGCCGCTTCAAGCTGCCGGTGATCACCCTGGTGGACACCGCAGGCGCCTACCCCGGCAAGGGCGCCGAGGAGCGCGGCCAGTCCGAGGCGATCGCGCGCTCGACCGAGATGTGCCTGAAGATCGGCGTGCCGCTGATCTCGGTGATCATCGGCGAAGGCGGCTCCGGCGGCGCGGTGGCCTTTGCCACTGCCAACCGTGTGGCGATGCTGGAGCATTCGATCTATTCGGTGATTTCCCCCGAGGGCTGCGCCTCGATCCTGTGGAAGGACGCCGAGAAGATGCGCGAGGCAGCGGAAGCGCTGCGCCTGACCGCGCAGGACCTGAACAAGCTGGGCGTCAACGACCGGATCATCCCGGAGCCGCTGGGCGGCGCCCACCGCGACCCCAAGGCGGCGATCAAATCGGTCAGCGGCGCGATCCAGGACATGCTGGACGAGCTGAAGGACATGGACGCCGCTGCGCTGGTCAAGGACCGGCGCCAGAAGTTCCTGGCGATCGGCTCCAAGGGTCTGGCTGCGTAAGCCTCGGCATTGGCACAAGACAGGAAAACCCGGCTGAGAGGCCGGGTTTTTTTGTATTGAGCGGAGCGCCCGACAACTGAAAACGCTTTGCGGCAGGACTAGGAGCAACCGGAGAGTTCAACGCGTCCTTCCCGCCATCTCCTGAAAAGAAAATGCGGAAGCCGGCCGGTTCGAAAGTCTGCAGCCGCTTCAGCGGGAACACCGGATTCTGCCGGTCATCTTCAGGCCATCCCGTATATTCATTCCCATCATGGCCAGGTTTCCTGCGCCGGCGATCAACTCGACCACCTGGACCGCATAAAAGGTGCCATCAAATTCACCGGCAGCAGCCTTTCCAGCCAGGAACCATGCCGCCGGAACGAGGATCAGCAAACCATTCAGCGCGATAACCGGCATGCGTTTCTTCTTGGCTCTCGCCGGCGCATCCTTGCGCCGCCGCCCCATCGCCATACCAGAGCCGCCAACAATGATCATCGCCGGGATGAGGACAAACATGCCCCGCAGGATCAACGCCTTGACCGCCGCGATAGCCTCATGGCTTGCAAATAATTCACTGAAGGCCGTTGATGTCCAGAATAGGAGGATCATCAGGAACCCGATGCCGCCTGCGAAGGCATGAACCCTTGTTTTCATTGTGTTTTCCCAGTTTGTCTTGCCGTTTTGAAGTTCGTCAGGATGTGCAGCAATCAGGCACGGCGACTTTTTCGAACAGATGGGGAGCCGCCACAGCACTGGACGGGTAGTGGCTGAGTTGCTGCTGAAACTCCGGATTGGAGAACGCCGCGCGGAAGTCCGCAACGGAATCCCAGACGGCATAATTCATATACATGCTGCCATCGCCGACGGCCTTGTGGAGCTGGGTGCTGATGTAACCCGGCTGCTTCTTCATCCAGAGGGCGTCATTTCTCCACGCTCCAACTAATGCGCCCTGCTCAGCGGGGTCGACCGTGAAGAGATTGACCAGAACGACTGGCCCGGCCTCCACACCCAATTGCTGGTCGATGGGAAACGCGGGATCGAGCGGTTTGAAATTGACCATAGGGATGCTCCTTGAAGGTTCGTTCAATTTGGTGCCATGTTGTCATATATGGGGTTACAAACCACATTGACAACGTATTGTCAATTTTTAGAGGAGCCAGCATGCCAGACAAACAACGAAGCGAAGCGGGAGAAGCGGTGACAGCGCTGATACTGGATGTGTTCCGGCTCAATGGCCGGTTGCAGCTTGCCGGTGACCGCCTGGTTTCCGAACTTGGGCTGACAAGTGCGCGATGGCAGATACTTGGAGCCATTGCATATGCGGACAATGCGGAGTCTGTCGCCTGGCATGCCCGGACCATGGGGGTCCACAGGCAGGGCATTCAAAGGATCGTCAACGAACTCGAGAAAGAAGGCATCGTTGAGTTCCGGCCAAATCCGCACCACAAGCGCGCTCAGCTGGTTGTCATGACGCCGAAGGGAAAAGACCTGTATGATGCTGCTATTGCGAGGCAGATCCCCTGGGTGAACGAGCTTTCCAACGGTCTTTCACCAGAAGAACTCGCTACAGCTCAACGGGTTATTGGCCGCCTTCGGGAGCGCCTTGAAGATGCATCAGCACGTCAGGATGAAAGCCGGGCCCAAGGCTGACGCTTGCGCAAATTGCAGCGCGGTGTGTCATAGACGCCGCCAGGAAACACGCTGCGCGCATTACTAAACCCCGGCGTTGTAACGCGCACCAGCGGGCATGCTCCTAAGGCAGCTCCCCTGCCCGCATCCTGGCCTCGGCGCCTTGCCGGTCGGCTTCGATCTTGTCGAGGAATCCGGTCATGGCATGGGCGGCGGGGTTGTGCCGCCCGCTCCACAGGGCGATTTCGATCAGCACCGGCGCCAGGTCGCGGCCCTTTTCTGTCAGCGCATAGACATAGCTGCGGCCATTGTCCGGGTCCTTGGCCTTGGTGACGATGCCCGCCGCCTCCAGCTGCTTCAGCCGCTGCGCCAGGATGTTGGTGGAGATCCCCTCCCACCCCGCCAGCAGCTCGCCATAGGTGCGGGCGCCCTTCACCGCCATGTCGCGGATCACCAGGAGGCTCCAGCGGTCGCCGAAGATGTCCAGCGCATAGGCAACGGGACATCCGGAGTCGTATTTGCTGCGCGATAGAGTCATGTCCCTTGCGTAAAGTTTTCACTTGCAAAATGCAAGTCCTCGTGCAAGCCATTAAACCACTTGCAAAACGCAAGCATTACAGGAGTGACCATGACTGATACCCTCAAGAACGCGGAGTTCCGCGAACGATCGCGGCTGTCTCGCCGCCAGCTGCTGGCCGCCTCAGCGGGCGCGCTGCTGCTGCCCTCCCTTCCCAAAGCACAGGAACCTGCCATGACCCCCAAAGCCTTTGTCTATACCGAAGTTGCCATCTCCGTTCCGTTTGATCAGGCACCCTGGCAGGAAATCAACGAGGCGATCCGGCAGCAACCCGGGTTCCTGAACAAGACCTGGCTGTCGGGCCACGGCAACAACTCGCTGGGCGGCTTCTATGGCTTTGACAGCATTGAAAACGCACGCAAATTCGTGACGGGCTATTTCCCGTCGGAGCCTCGGGCCTTTGGCGTGGCGCACAACACACGGGTGTTTGATGCGCAGGCGACCGAGGCCGCCAGCCGGGACATGGGCGCGGTCCAATACGGTGGCGCGGCGGCGGTGCCCGGCGCCTTTGTCTATACCGAACTGCAATTGTCGGCGCCGTTCGAGGATGCGCCTTGGCAGGCCCGGAACAAGGCGCTGAAGATGCTGCCGGGGCTGCAAAACAAGGTCTGGCTGAGCGGGCTGCAGACGCAGACGCTGGGCGGCTTCGATGCTTTTGACACGTTGGATCATGCGCTGGATTTTGCGGTAAACATGTTTCCGGAAGCCGCCGCAGACTTGGGCTGCGCCTTTTACACAAGGGTGTTTGACGCCTCGGTCACCGAGACCGCCAGCCGGGCGATGAACTCGCCCTATTATCCCGCCAGCGGCGCCTGAGCGGCGGGCCGGACGCTGCCGCTGGCCGCCGCGAGGCGGCGTCAGCGGACGGGCGGCGGCGCGGCAGGTTTCACTGCTCCGCCAGTTCCGTGCGGATCTGTCCGATGGCGCGGGCCGCGATTTTTCCGGCCAGGGATCCATCGGCCCGGGCCTCGAGCGCTGGCAGGGCCGCTGCCGCGGCAGCTCCGATGCTGCCCAGGGCGTTGGCGGCCTCCTTGCGCACAAACGCCGAGGGGCTGTCCAGCAGGGCGGTCAGCTCAGGCACCGCGGGGGCCGCGGCGGCGCCGAACAGCCCGAGCGCCTTTGCGGCCTGCCGCTGGGTGCTGGCGTCGGCAAGCGACAGCTCTGCCCTGAGGCCCGCCACTGTTGTCCCCGGCGGCAGCGCCGCAAGCCGCAGCCCGTCCGTCAGCCGCCGGTTCAGATGCTGGCTGGCGCCGGTCCAGCGCAGGATGAAAAAATAATCCTGCACCGCGGCCGGAAGCGCAGCGGTGCTGTTGCCGCTGTGCCAGCGCTCGACCATGGCGCGCGCGGCCCGAAGATCCCCACTGAGCGCCAGGATCGAGGCCGCAACCGGCATCAGCTCCTTGGCCTGGGGATTGCGCTTCAGCTCGGCCTGCAGAACCGCGGAAGCCTGCGGCAGGTCCTCCATCGCGAAAAGGGCCGCCGCTTCGAACAGCGCATAGTGGCTAGGATGCTTGGGATCGAGCCGCATGGCGGCGCGGACAAAGGCCAGTCCCTGCTCCGGCTCCCCCGCGGCAATCAGCGCCCAGCCCATGGTCAGATGCGCCTCAGGGTCGCTGGGCTGGAGTGAAATCGCCTTGGCCGCCGCCTGCCGGGCCTCATTGGTGCCCCGGCTGCCGCCGTACGCCCCCTCCCAGTCCGGCAGGTTCAGCAGCACCATCGCCCGGACAACATGGTTGAGCGGCGTGTCGTGCCGGGAAGCCTCGCGCAGGTATTTGTAGAAATGACCGATATGCGTCTGGCCGGTCTCTGCGGTGTAGCCTTGCCAGTGGTGGAGGATATGCGGGCGCAGATGCGCCATCGCCAGGAAAGCCCAGGCGCGGCCATAGCCGGGATCCAGACCCACCGCGTGCTCGAAATACGGAATCGCGGCCAGATTGTCCTGCTCATTGAACTGCGCGTAGAGTTCCCAGCCCTGCTGGAAAGCCTCGCGCGCGGCGATGGTGGCGGTGTCCAGCTTCTCGATCCCGGTGCGCTCTTCTGCGTCCAGCGGCAGCTCCAGCGCCTGGGCGATGGCCAGAGCGATGCGGTTCTGGACCGAGAAGATGTCCTCCAGCGCGCCGTCGAACCGTTCCGCCCAGACCAGCTGGCCGCTGGCGGTGTCAGTTAGCCGGATATTGGCCCGGAAGGCCTCGCCGGTGCGGCGCAGGCTGCCGTCGACCACGTAGCGCACGCCCAGCTCCTCGGCGAATTGCGCGGCGGTGATTTCCTGCCCCTGGTAGGCAAAGGAGCTGTTGCCGGAGATCACGAACAGGCCCGATATCCGCGACAGGTCGGTGATCAGATCCTCTGAGAAGCCGTCCGCCAGCATGGCGTTGCCGCTGTCGCCGGTGGAATCGGCAATCGGCAGCACCGCAACGGAGGGCAGATCCGGCAGCGGAAAGGCCATGCGCGCCTGCACCGCCTGTTCCGGGTTCGGGGCCAGATCCGGCAGCCGCGGCCGCGGCCCGGTCCACAGGAACGCCCCAATGGCGGCTGCGGCAACAAAGGCGCCAAACGCAATCGCCAGCCGCACCCGCGGGCCGGTGGCGCGGGCGGTCAGCCCCTGCTTCCCCCCTGCCTTGCGGACGCGGTAGGCCTTCACCGGCTCCGGGATGTTCTTGACCTTCTGCGGCCCCATCGGGATGTAGTCCGCGGCAATGCTGCGGCGGGCATAGCTGACGGCGGCCTGGGAGGCGGTGATGCCGCCGGGTTCCGCCAGGGTCTCCAGCCGGGCCGCCACATTGACGCCGTCGCCCAGGATGTCATCGCCGTTGGAGATGACATCACCGACGTTGAGGCCGATTCGCAGCAGGATGGCGCGGTCCGCCTCAACCCCGGCATTGCGGGCCAGCAGCCGCTCCTGGATGCTGAGCGCGGCGCGCAGCGCATCGACGGCGCTGCGGAATTCGATCAGGAAACTGTCGCCCGCGGTATTGGCGATCCGGCCGCCGTGCCGCTCCGTCAGCGGCTCCACCACTTCGCTGCGGATGGCGCGGAGCGCCGCCACCGTGCCCTCCTCATCCGCTGCGGTCAGCCGGGAATAACCCGCCACGTCAGCGGCCAGGATCGCTGCCAGGCGGCGATTTGAGCGGCTTTTCATAGGCTTGGAGTGTACCAGTTCCGCGGCCGCCTGGGAACCTGATTCAAATCCGGCGCTACCCCGCCAGCAGCCGCAGCCCCTGGGTCACGTCAGAGCGCACCGCCAGGCGCAGGCCGGGCTCGTCGCCGGCCTTGAGCGCGGCAATGATCAGGCGGTGGTTTTGCGGCGGGTCGGTGCGGCGCAGGCGGCCGTAAAGCGCGCGCATGGTGGGGCCAAGCTGCAGCCAGACGGTTTCCGCCATTGCCAGCATGGCCGGCGCCTGGGCGCGCAGGTAGAGGGTGCGGTGGAACTCCAGGTTGGTGCGGATATAGCCCACCGCGTCGCGTTTCGAGACCATCTCAGCGACGTTGGAGTTGATCGTCTGCAGCCGGTCGATCAGCGCCATGTGGGCGCGCGGCAGGGCGCGGCTGGCCAGTTCCACCTCCAAGAGCGCGCGCAGGGCGGCCAGCTCCTCGATCCGCTCGTTGGTCAGCTCCGGCGTGGTCACCCGGCCCGAGGAGGACAGGAACAGCGCGCCCTCTGCCGCCAGGCGGCGCACCGCTTCGCGCGCGGGGGTCATCGAAACGGCAAATTCGCTGCCGATGCCGCGCAGGGTGAGCGCGGCGCCGGGGGCGATTTCGCCATGCATGATACGGGTGCGCAAGGCCCGGTAGACGCGGTCATGGGCCGGAGCGGCGGCGGTTTCCTGGGCGGGGCGGGCTGTAACGGTCATACCGGCATGTGATCACAAATCCCGCCACGGTCAACCGCGCATTTGCGCGCGCCCTCAGGGGCGGCCGGCAAGCCCCGCCAGGCTGAGGCCGGTGCGCAGGCCCCTGAGCGGCGCGGAGGCGGAATAGGGAAAGCCCGCGGCGGCCTGATCCACCGTCAGCGGCGCCCCATCGAGCCGGGCGCAGGCAGCGGCAGCAGCGTCGAAATCGCCCAGTGCGGCCAGGCTGGCGCAGTGCAGCACCAAGGCCAGCTGCGCCCCGGGCTCGAGCGCCAGCGCCTCGGCGGCGGCGGCGGCGGCTTCCGCCTCGCGGCCGGCTGCCAGGTGGAGAGCCGATTGCACGGTCAGGACCATCGGCTGCGGCACCGGTTCAAGCACGCGAACATGGGCAAGCACCTGTTCGGCGGCCCCGCCCTGCCCGGCCAGATGCAGCAGCCAGGCGCGCATGAGCTGGGCCGGGGCATCGTTAGGCGCCGCCGAGGCCAGCGCCCCGGCCAGCTGCTGCGCCTCGGCGGCGCGGCCGCCGAATTGCGCCGCCAGCGCCCGCAGCTGCAGCACCAAGGGCTGCGGCGGCAGGCCCTCGGCCATCTCTGCGGCCTGCGCCGCCCGGCCCGGCAGGCCAGCCACCGGGCCGGTCACCAGGTCCAGTTCCCACCAGGCCGCAAGCGCCTGCGCCTCAGGCCAGCCCGGCGCCAGCTTTTGCGCCCGCCGCAGCGCCGCTTGCGCACCGTTGCGGTTGCCCTGCGCCATCAGGCTGCGGGCGGCGGACAGCTGCAGCACGGCGCCGTCACCGATTTCCGGGCGGGCAGGTTCCGGCGGCGGCTTGCCGAAGTAGCGGAGGATGCGGTCTGCCAGGCCGGCTGCGGCGCCGGAGAGGGTCTCTTGCGGCTGCGGCGGCAGGATGCTGTGCGGCTCCGCCCCGCCCTGGCTGCCGCCGCCGGGGCCGGTCTGCAGGATGTCCAGCCGCACCCCCTGCTGCAGCGGCCCGGGCAGATGGCCGGCAACCACGAAGTCCGCACCCAGCAGCGCCGCCGCCTCCTCAGGCAGCAGGCCGGCCGCTGCGCGGGCGCTGGCGGGGGCGATGATGCGGACACCGCTGGCCGCTGCGAGGCTGCGGATCACCTCCTCGGACAGGGCGGCGGCGGTTTCCGGCGGCAGCTCAGCCGCGGTGAAGGGCAAAACCGCAATCACCGGGCTGCCCTCGAACGCGGCGGCGGCAGGCCGGCCCGGTCCCGGGGCAGCGGCAGTGGACTGGCGGGCGGCGTAGTGCCAGCCCCAAAGCCCGACACCCGCGGCGGCGGCTGCGAGGCAGACCGCCAGCAGCAGCACCGCAGGCCGCGTGCCCCTGGACGGTGCGGGCTTTGTCACTTTCGGCGGCTGGCTACTGCGGCGCAGGGATGGAAGCGAGGTCAGCTCGTCGCCCAGGAAATAGACCTGCACCGGGTCCGGAATATTCTTGACCTCATGCTGGCCGAAATCCTCGAAGTCATAGGGGATGCGGTTGCGGACCTGGTCATAGGCGGAAGCGGACAGCGCCACGCCGCCAGGACGGGCAAGGTTTTCGAGCCGGGCGGCGATATTCACCTCGTCGCCGAACACATCGCCCTGGGCGATCAGAACCTCGCCCAGATTGATGCCGATCCGCAGCCGCAGATGCCGGGTGCGCGCGGCGTCCGCCTGGATATGCGCCGCCGCCTCCACCGCAGAAATCACACTGGGAAACAGCGCCAGCACCCCGTCGCCCATCAGCTTGATGATGCGGCCGCCGTGGCTGCGGATGGCAGGGGTGATCAGGCTCTGCTGCTGGGCCAGCACCTGGTTCAGCGTGCCGGCCTCATCCTCGGCCATCATGCGGCTGAAGCCGGCGACATCCAGCATGAAAATGGCGGCAAGGCGTCTTTGCGGCTTGTCTGACACGGGGCGGGCCTCTGGACCGGGAAACTGGCAACAGCTACTGGCGCCAGCTTAGCCCGGGCATCCGCAGGGTCAAAGCACTGATTCTATTCGCCGAAACGGTAGCGGTGCAGGCTGGCGCCGTTTTCGCGCAGCCAGGCGCGCTGGTCCTGCCAGCGGCCATGGATGCGCTCCACCGTGTCCCAGAAGGCTTGCGAGTGGTTCATTTCCTGAAGATGCGCCACCTCGTGGGCGGCGACATAGCGCAGCACCGCGGGCGGCGCCAGGATCAGCCGCCAGGAATACATCAGCCCGCCGTCGGCGGTGCAAGAGCCCCAGCGCGAGCGGGTGTCGCGCAAGGTCAGACGGCTGTAGCCCCGGCCCAACCGGGCGGCATAGAAATCCGACGCCTCGGCCAGCCGGTTGCGCGCCAGCTCCTTCAAGTACCGCTGCAGCGGCCGCCCCGGGCTGGGCCCCGGCACCGCGACGCGGCCGGCATCCAGCTGGATGCGCCGCCCCTCTGCGCGTTCGATCACCCGGTCCTGGCCGTCGATGGGCAGCACCGAGCCATAAGCCGCCTCAACCGCCTGCGGATGCTTCTGCAAATGCGCGCGGATCCAGTCCGCCTTTTCCTCGGCAAAGGCCAAAGCGGTCCGTTCCGGCAGGCTTTGCGGCAGGGTCAGCGTCACCCGCCCGTCCAGCGAGGAAATCCGCAGGCTGATCCGCCGCGCCCGCGCAGACCGGCGCAGGGTCAGCGGCACCGGCGGGTCTCCGGGCAGGTGATAGTCGGCCATGCGCGCCCCTTTCCAGGCTTTGGCTTTGACAGTGCCCCCCTCATATGGCAAGGCACCGGAATCGTCGATACGACTCACCAGTAAATCAAGGGGATCCACATGCCCAAGGAAGAATGGGGTGTAAAGCGCGTCTGCCCCACCACTGGCAAGCGCTTTTATGACCTGAACAAGGACCCGATCGTCAGCCCCTACACGGGCGAGGTCGTCGAGCTGGATACCGGCAAGACCCGGATGATCGAAGCAGATGCCGAAGACGCGGCCACCCTGAAGGCCAAAGAGAACCTGGACGCGGATGACGTGGTCCTGGATGATGACGACGACGTCGATGTCGATCTGGGCGATGATGTCCTGGATGATGACGATGATGACGACAACGTCTCGCTGGACGACATTGCCGACATGTCGTCGCCGGACGACGATTCCTAAGGCAGTTCAAGCTGTTCGGGGAAGCCTTGTGCCTTCCCCGGACAGCGCTCCGGCAGGTGCCGGAAAAAAATTGGACCCCGGCGCATTTTCCGCTTGCAGCCCGCGCCGCCGTCCCGTAAACGACGCTCACACCGCGAGACGGGCCGCACCGGAAACGGAACGGACACTGAAAAGCGGACAGGTTTGGGGCCTTAGCTCAGCTGGGAGAGCGCCTGCATGGCATGCAGGAGGTCAGCGGTTCGATCCCGCTAGGCTCCACCAAATCTCCAAAACACGTTGATCTCGCTTCACACGCCAGAGATCATTGCGGTGCTTCTCGGGACTGTTTCAGTGAGGTGTTACAGTGGCGGCATCAGATGACACACCCAAACACGCCGCCTTTTCCGCCGTGGAGCCACCTGCTAACGCCATGCGGCCATCCCCAAAGACATCGCTGACAGCTACGTGCACGTTGGGTCGCACATCATGCCCTTCAGGGCGCGAGCAGGTTTAAGGGGGTATAGAGTGAAGCGGGCCAAATGGATCAGCTTCAAACCGCGGCACGTCCACAAAGGTCCTCCTGTCAGCCACCTCCCCCGCCGCTCCTGCCATCTGCTGGTTTTGAGGCCTCAGCATACTACGCGGCAGGTTTCAGGCGGCCGCGGTTCATTGCAGACGGGTTGATTGCCCTTTGTGATCAACTCATAGCTGTCCATCATTAAGCTGATTTCATTGGGTTTGAGATGCGCGAACACGTCCAGAATCGACAGTCCGGGCTGAAACTCTGAACATCCGACTTGAGGATAAGGTGCCAACGCACCTTTCAGGAAGAACAGCTCAATACCTTTCTCGGCAAAGGCTTCTGCATCATAAAGTGATTGCCCGCCAATTGGGTTCACGTAACGGGTCGCCTTTACGGATTGGCAAATTTCCACAATTCGGTCCTGCCCGCGCAATTCCGTGCTTAAATTGAGCTCCGAACTCAGCCTGAGTTTGGTTGAGAGACCCAAAATGTCAAAGCAAGCTTGAAGGCTGTGGAGCGTCACGTCGAGAAAACTGTCGCTTGCAGGGTTTTTAAGCGGCTCCAGCAGTTCTTTGACCCGGCTGTAACCAATGGTGCTGCCATATGCGTGCTCCACAGTGCGCCCCAAACGCCCCATTGTCTCGTGGAACTGATCGGCAAGACGCATATCACTTACCAATGCATCCCTTGGCGCTTTCGCCAAAGGAAATGTCACCTGATGCGGATTGCCGTTCAACAGGATGCGGTTTCTGTTCATCCATCCCCTGCGGATAAATTGGACATCATCCAAGACCCAGAATGTCTCAACTTCCTTCGCCAGCTGAAAATATGGGAGGTAGGGGAACAGATACGGTTGCATCGCACAGATGGTTTTCATCGCCCCGCCTGCCCTGCCGACGCGGCACGCCGTTCTTTAGATCCAGTATTCAGACAAGATTTGGAGGGCAGGAACAGCACGCCCCGGGAGGCTGCAAACCAGCATCTGCAGCCAAATGCGCAGAGCCCCCCGCCCTCTGATAAGCCAGGATCAGCAAGCAAGACGCGCCACTCCTATGCCGGTCTGGCCGAAATCGGAGCCATTGTAGAATAGGTAACTCTCCGCGCCTGCTCCGAACACGATAGGATAGCATTGCATATGCGCGTCAAAGTCCTGCTCTCCTGGCTGAGATTCAAAAACCGGCTGGTCCGGAAGGCGCTCCCATGTGTCTCCGTCTTGGCTCCAGGCGACACCAAGACGGTACGCTTGTGAGCCCTCGCCACGATAACCTTTCGCCCCACGGTAGCAGAACCACATCCAATGGCTTCCATCTTTTTGCAAAACCGTGGCGCGCGCGATACCACCCTCGTCTTCATTCAGATAATCAATAGCCACCTCTTGGCCATGGTCCCAATGAAGTCCATCCTGGGAAACAGCGCGTTTTAAGTTGTAACGCGGCTCAGGGCGCTCCCCATCCATTCGCCACTCTGTCGCCGACATATACCACATCACCCAATCATCCTGTGTGCGCCGTTCGACATCTGCCGTGCCGCAAAAATAGGGCTCGTAGATGCCGGTCCCGACGACCGGCCCGGGCAAAAAGCGTTCAAAAGTGGCACCATTATCAAGGCTTCGGGCAACCCCAATTGCATTATGATAAGGGACATCCAAACGCTGCGACCACCCGATGTAGTACATCCAAAGCTCATTGCCCTGCCGAACCAAGGATGTCGGCATCACGCCTACGGCGTCGAAAGTTCCGGGCAGGCCCGGGCTTAGCACAAGCGTTGCCTTTTTGCTCACCAGCGTCCAAGGCGGCCGCGCCATGAGATCGACGAAAAAAACGTGACTGCGATTATTCTCATCGCGTGCACAAAAAAACATTCGCATTATCTCACCACCTGGCAGCAGGTGCGGCGTTGGCATTTGGCAATGGTTTGACCAACCGGCACCCGGCAGCCCAGGAGGCAGTATAACCCCCTGGCGTTGCCAAACGGGTACCGATGGGAATGGGGTGCTCGACATTGGCTAGATGCCTTTCAGTTGATGGCTCTTTAACTTTGAGGCGGCCGATTTGGGACCCGGAACAACGGTGAAATCCTCCAAGCTTTTGGTCACAAGAGCACCAGCTCCGACCACCACGGCTTTGCCCAGCTCAACGTTGTCGCGGATCGTGGCATTTACCCCCAAGAAGCTGCGTTCCCCAATTGTGACGCTGCCTGACACCACAACATGAGAAGCCAAGAAGCAGTGTGACTCTATACGCGTATGGTGGCCAATATGGTTGCCGCTCCAAAGAATGCAGTTGTCACCAATTTCAACATGAGGCTGGATCACGTTGGATTCCAGGATCATGCAGTTTCTGCCCACGGGCGTTCCGTAGTATTCCGCCTTGGGGTGGATAAAACTAATGAAATCATACCCGCGCCGCAGACCCTCTTCGAAAATCTCCTGCCGGTGAGAATTCATGCCACGGTAACTGAGCGGGCAGAAGAGAGAAACTTGGCCCGGCGGGTATTCTTGTTCCAGATCCTCCCATGCGACAATGGGCAAATTGTCTTTTTCACCAGTGGTCAGATATTCCCGGTTCACGGTATGCGCCACGATATTGTGGCTTCCCTCCCATTCAAGATAGAACCGTGCGACCTCGGCAAATTGCCCGACACCAAATAGAACCACATCAGCCATTACGTCTCCTCCAGGAAGCTAAAGTCGTATCCGTTGATTTCATATGCGGATTGCAGCTGGAATAAGGCTAGGTAAGCTTTGAAAGCCTCCCGCTGCCATGGCTGCAAAGCCCGCCACCTGGCCGCAGTTCCTTCTGGAGCCGAGCGGTTGTGCACATTCACACGTTTTTCCTCAAAGACAGATTCGAGATATTCCGTGTCTGCCTGAAGCTTGTGGTTGCTCAACCGGTCAAGCAACTCAGCATATGTTTTCCGGTCTCTGGTCACCTCTTCCATGCGGACAATACCGCGGTAATCCCAAGGACCGGCATCGCTTTCAGACACCTCGTTGAGCGCATCGAGATCCATGCGCAAGCTGCCTAAAACGACACAGGCGCCCAGAAAACACACCGTGTCAAAATCGCCTGGGTTGATACTGTGCCGCTTGCAAACGGTTTCCGCGATGTCCAGGCCTTGGTCGACAATCTTTCGCAAAGTCCAGGAAAACTCATTCAGGTCGATCGGGAAGAGATCTTTGAATTGCCCATACCCCGATACGACCAAATCCAACGGGTGGCGAACCAGGTTGACAACGGGAATTGTTGTCTCGGTCGTACCAATCAATCTCGTCTGAGCAGGCAGATCCCGCAGTCTGTAACTGTGCACCGAGCCGACGAATTCAGTTTGCTGATCTTTTGAAAAGTCAGCGTATGTGTCCATCAGAGAACGTGTTTGCCGTTCAACATATCCCTTTCGGAGATCAGGGATATGTTTTTGCAGCCCCTGACCATTAAAAACGCTTGCATTTTTTGCAGGAATAAGTGCGCTGCTATGTGCACAGGTTACGTCCTTGTGTTTATGCAAGGCATGGGCCAGCCAATTGCTTGCGCTCCAGCCATGGCAAGTCACAACGAAATAGTTAGGTGACATCTGTGGCAAAGGGATACTCTCCGTTTGTTAAATTCATCAGCGCTTGATGAAAATGCTGGTCGCTTTGTTGCGGGGCAGCGCCCATAAACGCATCAAAGGCTGATTTGTCAGCAAACAGCGTCGATCTGCGGAAGGCATTCTCGCGCAGGTAGTGAAGGAGGCGAATGTCTGATCCCTCGTAGGGATGCATTGCGTAAGCTCTTATGTCGTTGGGAAAATTGAACCGCAGTGGCAACACGCTGCCTTCCCAGCCCAGCGCGTTGACAGTAAGAGACAAGCCAACTTGACCGGCGAAGTTGGGCATTTCGAGAACGTCCGCCGCTTTCTGGCGCAGCTCCGGGTAGAGCTGCTGGAACTCACGCAAGGCATCGGTTCTGAAGGCGATAAAACCGTGGTTCAAATAGAAAGGCGCACGAAGGGGGATATTCGGGTGTGTCAGAGTGTATTTGTAGCGTAGCTCTATCGGCCGACCCGTCGTTGCTGTGGACAATGCCTGCCAGCTTTCCGCCGTCTCCATCCCCCTTGGAGGAAGGTGAGCAAGCGCGCCGGCGACAGGGAACCCACAGGCCAGCTGAGCAAGGACTTCCCTCAAATCACCCGTCAGCAAAGTATCCGCGTCACACAAGAAAACGTAATCCAGATCAGGATCGTCGATCATGAAACGCATTGGAGCCTGAACCATTTTTTGACGTTCGCTTTCAGGTCTGCGGATCAAGCGAAATTCCACGTCCTTCAAATGACGCCGCCAACGTTCAGGCACTTCGACACCATCTTCGCAGCCCAGATATGCGATAAGCCGCGCATCGCATAACGGAGCTTTTTGACTGCGCAGTGTCACATTGAACATCGCAACTTGTGAAAGAAAACCGTCTGTAACCTCTCCCGGAATGAGAAAGGCGATGCGGTTTCCTGAAATGCCCATATCGGCGGCAACTGAAAAGCGAGATACCATTTTCTAATTCAGACCCACTTGGTTATGACCGGTTGCAGCACAGCGGCTGGCGCTGGACAGGGGAAGAGCCTGGACCGGCAAACAACGCTGGGCGGAATACCGTTGGTTGAGGTCGCTGTTTTTCTCATGAGGACGTGGAGGTTGCATGAGCCTTCCTAGTGAAGCAGTGAGATTTTATTCAATTGTGCATGTTCGCTTTTAAGATATGGTGAACGACGCTTGACCACCCCAAGTCTGCAGTCGTTGGTTGAAGCCTGCCCTGAGCTACCACTGCGTCTGGATTTGATCTCAAGGGATGCTGGACAGTTACACTCACTGAGATTGCAGGCAGACGCCCTTAACGATGTGCTTGCGCTGTAAATTTCAGCCAGGAGCTGAGAGATTTCACCGCACTCACGACATCAAAATGCATCTATCAGCCTGCGCACCTGTTCAATGATCTCCCCGTTTGAAACGGTCCGCATTTCCGGAGCGTTAGACAGGCAGAACACTCGCGCGAATAGGTCATCCGCATTTGGGGTCGACACCGCACTGGATTTATTCGTCCGCATCGGTTTGTAGTATTTTGCAATTGTCACCGGCCCGGTTGCATTAGGGTGCAAAACATCGACAGGGTGCGGTGCAAGAAACGGCGTATGCGCTCTTGGCGAGAGAACAGGCGTTGGGTCACCAAATTCTGTAATCCCACGATTTGATGCCTCGGCAATAAAGTGCATTCTGCGCTCTTGGTATTTGTAAAACCGCGACCAATATTCACAGCGCTCAAGCCGATCAAGGATAGCAGCAGCGGCGAGATCGCTCAGTTTCGCGTTTGCCGCCCAAGGTGTTGCTTCGGCAGAGAGAGAAGCGCCAAAGTTCGCAAGTTTGCGAATGAGGTGCGCTTGTTCTTTGTTGCATATAACAAAACCTCCTTCGCCAACCCCCCAGGGCTTCGTGTGGTGGGCAGAAATCGCTTCGATCGGCGCGTCACTTCTTAACGCACTGGAAGGGCGGTCAAGGAGACCTGTTGCGTTGTCGACCACAAAAGCTTTGCCATTATCTCTGCAAAAATCTGCGACGGCATCCCAGTCAGTTTGCTGCGCAAAAACGTTCGTGTAAATCACCCCGTCATAGGATGCTTCCGGCAATGCCTTGAGTGCATCCAAATCGAAACGCCCGTTAACGTCACAATCAATGATCTGGGTGTTCGCGAGGTGGCCAATACCGCAGGAAAAGAAGTTAAATGCGCTTGAAACCCAGCGCATTTGCGGCTTGTGCATCCCGTGTGTTGCAGCCGCCAATTGGAGCGCGGAAGTGCCATTTGAAACAGCTACGACCTCCCGGTTTTCGGGAAGACTAATTGCAGCGGCTACCATCTCCTCCAAGACTGCGGACACCGGTCCGCCATTTGCATGATGGTTCCGCTTCACGGAAACCGACAAGTAATCATCGATCCGCGAATGATCGTAGATTTTGTTCTCGATAAACGGAACCGGGCGCTCAGGCATAGGGGCCGGTATTTCGTCGACAGATACCGGCAACGGAACGCCGTGCGCCGCAGCCAATGAGACAAAATCAGGCTGCCGAATACCTGTCGTGCTGCGCAGAGACCGGGTTGCATCGTGATCCGGGCCCAAGATCCTTGCCAGGCCTTTGCTCAGCTCCTGTTGAAACAGCACTATCCAATCAGCGGACTGTGTTTTGCTCTGAAATGGATGCAGCGCCTCTCCCAAATCGATGTACTGAACATCGGCGCCGCTGTTCCAAACTTGCACTCCTAGCCATGTCGCAAGAGCTCCGCCAGCACTCGACAAGACCACGGGCGGCAGCCGGTCCGTTTGCTCACAGCGAAAAACAGCCTCAAGCAAGCGATCTTTAACGAGATCTGCCGAATGATTTGTTTCAGGCGCATCAACGAGAATGGAGATGTGATTTTCGCAGGTGATGGCGTTTACAAAAGCAGCGTGCCCGGTCTCTGTGACGGTTATCACAGTCCGGCGGCGCAAAGCGTCCAGAATTTTGCGCATTTTGCCGGTGATCATCGCAACGGTCATTTCATGGCCAGAGAATCCGAGCGATGCAAGCTGTTGGATGTAACGCGGGGCAACAAACGCCTCGCAGACGCGGGCGGCCTCCCATGAGGTTGCGGCCGCCTCTTTCAAACCCAGGCATGGGGCACGGTTGGGAACGATAATCTGGCTGTCATCGATCGCGTCTGTTCGTTGGAACCAATCCAGAATATCACGGGCAAAATCACGCTCGGAAAATCCAGCGAGCGGCACAGTTTGCAACACGCTCTTCTCTTTGCAATCCGCCCCGCTCAAGCGCGAAGGAGTGGCAGGCGGCAGTTGGTTCTTAGCCAATTCCGTCCAAAAGACAGGGGGGAGCGTACAGTAAAGAAACGGAGTTCCTGCAGTGATCTTCGACACGACACGCTCGAAACCCGGTTGCTCCAAGGGAAGGTCAGGAGCAGCAAGAAACGCATGATCCCCGATGTGTTTGTTGGCACCTAAACGAGGAATGTTCTCATATCTGCTCATTAAAAGAGGCTCCTACCTTCTTTCGCGCACACCCAGTCTTCGACTGGACAGGACCGGCACACACTGTTTTTCGCAGATACTTACGGGTCTCTGATAATATTCTATTAATTTGATCGAAGCGGAGTGGCTTTTTGTTCAGTCTCCGGCGTGAGCGGCAGGGAGCTTTCATTCACAGCCGTGGCAAGCTGGTTCAGTTTCGAAATCAGGCGCGACTGACCGAATGCCCCTGCCGAGCGGCCAAGAGCTTCTTTACCGAGGTTTTGGCTATTGCTGCGCTTCTTACGCGATAGGCATCATCGCCGAAAAAACGCTGGCGGACGTATGCATCGAGGGACTTATCGTTCCGATCCGCATCCAGACGCGCCGGTTCCTCATACGTCAGGCGCAGCGAGAAAGGCGGCGGATGCTTCGGCTGACCCGCCTCCGGCTCATCTATCTTGCTGAAGTTATGGCGCGAATTCTCGTTATCGCCCCCAGACGTTTAACATTCAGGGATGCGGGACGGCGTTGCCGCGCTTCCAGAACTTGAAAAGCTTGTTCGAGCTTTTCCCATTCGGTCCACCAAATCTTCACTTGAACAGTTCCGCACAGGCCAGCCACTGGCAGCGTTGCGCCGCGACAATCCGCTTTGAAACGCAGCGTTTAACAGCTGCACCAGCCTGCATGCGCCCGTGCCAGCCGCCCCGCAGGGCAGCTGCGGGCAGGCCCGTCAGGCCTGCAGGCGCCAAGGCTCGTCCTGCTCGAAACCGCCGTCCGAAAACGCCTCCGGCTCTGCCGCATTGGTGCGGAAGGCGCCGAGCGCGCCGGCCATGGCCTGGGCCTCCTTGGACAGCCCGTGACTGGAAGAGGTGACTTCTTCGAACAGGCCGGCGTTGCGGGTGGTGGCATCGTCAAGGTTGGCCATTGCCGTGTTGATCTCCTGCAGGCTGCCGGACTGCTCGGTGGAGGCCTGGGAAATGGTTTTCATCAGATCGGCCGCGCTGGCGACTGACTCGGAAATCTCGCCGATGGCAGCGCGGGTCTGCTCCACCAGGTCGGCGCCCAGCTCGACATTCTGGCCGGCCTCATCCACCAGCGCGGCAATCTCAGTCGCGGCCTCCTTGGATCGGTGCGCCAGGGTGCGGACCTCGGAAGCCACCACCGCAAACCCCTTGCCGACAGTGCCGGCGCGGGCCGCTTCGACGCCGGCATTCAGCGCCAGCAGGTTGGTTTGCTGGGCAATCGCCTCGATCATGCCGATTATGCGGGAAATTTTCTCGGAGCTTTCCTTGATCGCCTCCATGGCGCCATAGGTCCGCTTGACCACTTCGATGCTGCCGCTGGCATTCCGCCGTGCCGCCTCGACCGAGGCGGACGCCTCCCCCGAGGCCTGGGCAGTGCCAGTGATCGAGACCGAGAGCTGGTTCACCGCAGCGGCGGTGCCCGCCAGGGTCTGCGCGGTGCGCTCGGAGCGCTCCGACAGGTCGCGGGAGGCGGCGGAGATTTCGCTGCTGACGCCGGCGATGGACTGGCCGTTGGCGCTCAGGCTGCGGACCGAGGCCTCGAGCTTTTCCAGCGCCGCATTGAAATCGTCGCGCAGCTTGGCATAGCCCTCGCCCATCTCCTCGCGGATGCGTGCTGTCAGATCGCCCTGCGAGAGCCGCTCCAGCCCGGCGCCGATCGCAGTCACCGCGGCGGCCTGTTCGGCAAGCCGCGCATCGCGCTCCTCCGCCGCAGCGGCCTCGACCTCCGCCTTTTCCACCAGCCCGTCGCGGAACACCGACAAGGCATTGGCAATACGGCGGATTTCGTCGCTGGAGCGGTCATAGCCGGTGACCGGCTGCAGGTCGCCTGCGGCCAGGCGCTCGGTTGTGCCGCTGATGCTGGCCAGCGGCCGCAGGATCAAGATCCGGGTCAGGATCAAGGCGGCGACGAACACGCCGGCGGACACCGCCGCCAGGATCTGCAGCTGCCGCTGAGCCGCCGTCACGTCACCGGCCAGCCCGTCGGCAATCGACGCGATTTCTAGCTGGCTCTGGTTGCCCAGCCCGGTTGCGCGGCCGGCGAATTGCAGCACCGCTGCCACCGTTGCCCCGGACGCGGCTGCGGCCTCGGCAGCAGCCTCCAGCGAAGCGACCTTGAAGGCGGGCAGTCCCTGCGCTGGATCGGCCAGCGCGATCATGCCCTCCAGCTCCTGCGCGAATACGCCGCCGCCGAACCCGGCAAAGCCCTTCAGCGCGGCGGCGGCCTCCTGCAGCGGTGCGGAAGCGGCATTGGCAGCCTCGATGCCATGCGCCGCCGCCATGTCCAGCGCGGCCACCTGGAAGGCGCTGATCCAGCTGTTGATTTCCAGAAGCCGCAGCAGCACACCGACCTGATTGTCCAGCAGCCCCTGAATGGCGGTGCGGTTGTCGGCGCTGGCCTGGGTGGCGGCAACTGACAGGGTGAACACCATCCGCTCCATCGCCTGGGTCAGCGGGCGCACGCTTGCGTTGCGGGCGCTCAGCACCTCCTTGCGGCTGTCTTTCAGCTCCTTGCGGCTGGCGGTCAGGGTGTAGCGGAACAGCTCGACCCCTTCCTGTACCTTCTTGGCGCGGAACGCATCCAGGCCCAGATCCTCCAGGCGGCCCATCACCGGTTCCAGCCGTTTCAGGGCGTTATTTGCCATCTTTTTGAGCGCCCGTTTGGTGGGCACATCACGCACATGCCCCAGCGCCAGCGCAGCGCCGGAGAGGATGCTGATATCGGCGCGCGCCTCCAGCAAGGTCTGCAGGCTGCCGAACTGCTGTTCCACCAGGTTGTTCAGCACCTCGTCGACCTGGATGATTGTCTCTTCGCCGCCATCCATCAGGCTGTCGCGCGCCTCGGCGGCGACCTGCACGAGCTTTTCCTGCACCGTCTGGCTGAGGGTCTGCAGGTCGGCGGTCTGCGTGTCGATCCAGGCCTGGTTGCGGAACGCGGCCTTGCGCGCGGCAAGCAAATTGCTGAGCCGCTCAGCTGCGGCGTCCGCCTCCGGTGCAAACACCGCCTGCTCTGCGGCGGGCAGTTCCGAAACGCTGCCGCCCAGCGTCGCCAGGGCAGCTGCCGCGGCTTCCTCGGCCACGGCCAGCTCCTCGACCGAACCGGCCTGCAGGACGCCGATCATTGCGTTCTTGGCCTGGCTTGCGGCGTTGACCATGCGAGTGCTGAGTTCAAGCTGCGGGACCTTTTCGCCGGTCAGCACCTCCATCTGGCGGCCGGTCTGGGCAAAAACCAGGGTGACAAGAACACCGCCGACAGCCGCCGTTGCCCCCATCGCCATCAGGATCAGCGTGATCTTGGCGCCGATGCTCGAAAACAGCCGGAACCTGCGTTTCGCCAGGGCGTTTTTCTTCGAAGTCATGCTTTCACTCACGTCTTTTGCCGACAGCCCGTGCCGGGACCGGACAGGCCGGCCGCCCGGCTGCCGCTGCGGCGGGCCTGGGCGCCTGGAGCGCACAGGCCGACACCGCACAGCCGGCTGCCATTTCCATCAAGAAGGGCTGCAAGACGTAAAAAAAGGATGAGGCTACCGCAGAAAATCCCGCAGATTTTACGGAACCGCTTGCGGCGCAGACTGCTTCCGCCCGTCAAGGGCTGCGGCCAGGCAAGCGGCCCGGGAACCGCCGCCTGCTCCTTGCGGCGGCGGCCGCGGATCAGTCGGGCACGCCGGCCTGGCGCAGGGCAGAGGCCCATTCCTGGCCGGATGCGCTCATCGCTGCCGGGTTGTCGCGCTGGAACTGCGACAGGCTGAATTCGGGCGCAGCCTCCAGCAGCATCTGGACGGTGCTGCGGGCCTCCGCATCCTGGCCCGACATCTGCAGGGCAATCGCCTTGGAGCGCAGCGGCTCCGGGAAAGCGCGCTTGGCTGCCAGCGCACGGTCGGAAAGCTCTATCGCGCGGCCGTAGTTGCGTGCGGACAGGTTGGCCAGGGCCGACAGCGCATCGAAGTAGTAGCACTGCGGCCCCAGCGGCGTCAGCCGCCGCGCGGCATCGGTCATCTGCACCGCTTCGTCCGCCATGTTCTGATAGGCCAGCGTCTCGCCTTTCAAGAGCAGCGCCAGCGCCTCGTTCGGGTTGTCGCGCAGCGCCAGGTCATAGGCATCCAGCGCCAGGTCGAACCGGAACGTCAGATGGCTGCTGATAAGCCCCTTGAGCGTATGGGCGAGGGAAAAGCCTGGGGCTGCCTCAATCGCGTCCTCGGCCATCTCGCAGGCCATGCGGCTGTCGTCCTCACGGTTGGGCGACAGCCCCCGCTCCACCCGCATCACATGCCAGAACCCCATCCAGGTCAGCGGCAGCGCATGCCCCGGTTCACGCTCCAGCAGGCGGGACAGGATACTGTGCGCCTGCTGGAACTTCTGCACGTCCATTTCCTGCATCAGCGAAATGGCCGCCATCAGCAAGGTGTGGCTCTCCAGCGCGGAAAGCGGCGTGAAATCGGCCAGCCTGACGGCCTCTCCGGCGGCGGTCTGGCCGATCTGCAGGGTCGCGTCGCGCAGAACCTCGCTGCGGCCCGCCAGCAGGCTGTCCAGGGCGCCTTCGAAGCAGCGCGACCAGATCACCTTTTCGCGGACTGCATCATGCAGGTCGATTTCGGCATGAAAGCGGCCGCCGCCGCTGCTGACGGAGCCTGATACCAGATAGTCGGCACCGGCGACCAGGGAAACCTCGGCCGGGCGCACGGTATCCAGGCTGAACTGGCGGGAGGCCAGGTAGGAGGTGACCGAAAAGGACCAGCTGCGCGACAGGTAGCGGGACAGTTCCTCCGAAATCAGCGAGCCGAGCGGCGCCGCAGCCTCCCCCGGGGAGCGGTGCGCAAAGGGCAGCACAGCGATCGACGGCAGCAGCCCGTCGAGGACCACGCGGCCCGGCTTGGTTCCGGCCTGGGGTGCCGGTGCAGCGGGCTGGCGCACCAGTTGCGACCGGGTCTCCTCGAGCCAGCTGTTGAACACGGCCTCATGCGGCAGCTCAAAGCCTTCCATGAACACAGAAGAGCTGCTGCCGCTGTCCAGCTCCACCCGGGTCAGGTCCAGGATCACCCGCTCCCGGTTGGCATAGAGCAGGCTGGCAGCGTCCGGCCCGAGGTGCCGCCGCAGCGTCGACAGGGCAGTACGAAGGCTGGCCTTGGCCTGCTCTGGCTGTGCTAGGCACCACAGTGTTTTTTCCAGAAAGGCCCGAGTCCGTATGCCGCCCTCAGCGGTGGACAGCAGCGCCATCAGCGCCTGATGCTTGGCCCCCAGCTGCACGTCTGTTCCGTCCGCTTGAAACACGCCAAAGGCACCAAACCGGCGGATCTTAAGAAAGACTGTCATCTGCAACCCCGCTCAACGCTTGAAATTCTCGTTATTAAACCATCGTTATTATGCACACCCGCAGGTTGTTTTGCAATTGCAGATTGCAAGCGTGTGGAGCTTCGGTCGCCGCGACGCAGAGCGGCACTGAAGTTCCTCAACAAAATATGGCAAAAACGCTTCCCCATGAGGCCCTGCAAGAAGTTTTCTCAACGGCTTCGAAACTTAAAGATATTTTTTATCGTCATAAATTATTGAATAATTACCCGCAAAAGGAGCAATAATCGAACCTGCCCCTCGCGGTTACCTCTGGAAAGGCAACCACCACGGGCAGGCGCAGGGCGGCCAGGTCAGCTGCGACGGGGCAAACCGCGCTATGCCAGCCCCTGCTGCGCGCAAGTGCGCCGCAGGGCTGTGCAAAAGCGCGCCGCGGCGGGCGACAGCTGATGCTCCAGGCGGACGCAGAGGCCCACCGGGCCGAGGGTGCTGCCGGTGTCCACCGGCAGGGCCGCCATTGTGCCCGCCTCGAGGTCCGGCCGCACCACGCCCTGGCTGATGATCCAGATGGCCTGATGGGCCAGCACAAAGCGCCGCCCGAAACTGGACGAAACGGTTTCGACCGGAAACCGGGGCATCGCCAGGCCCTGCTCTAGAAACATCCGCTCCACCAGCGGCCGGATGACCGCCCCTTCTGACGGCATCAGCACCGGGTAATCCTCGAAGGCTGAAGGCGGCAGGCGACCGGCACCGGCCAGCGGGTGGTCCCGCGCCACGACGATGGCCACCCGCT
Source organism: Leisingera sp. McT4-56 (assembly GCF_020514995.1). NCBI lineage: Bacteria > Pseudomonadati > Pseudomonadota > Alphaproteobacteria > Rhodobacterales > Roseobacteraceae > Leisingera > Leisingera sp. McT4-56. The sequence goes on from NZ_JAJALF010000011.1 coordinate 109,815, forward strand.
CGCGATAGAGCGGGTCGAAGCCAACCCCGGCCATGGTCTCCGGCGCCGGCATCCGCCCCACCACCACATCCAGGCGCCCGCGCCGCAGCTGGTCGATCAGATAGCGGTTGTCCCCGGACATCACCATGAACCGGCCCGGCGCGCCGCTGCTGCGCAGCTCCGCCAGCGTGTCCGGCACCAGGTCCGCCGCCGCCGTGGGCAAGGCACCAATGGCAACCAGCGGCCCGTCGGCCTCATCCAAGCCGCGCAACAGCGCCACTCCGTCGCGGGCCAGCGCCAGGCTGCGGCCGGCATGGTCGCGGAACAGCTCGCCATAGCTGCTGAGCCGGATGCCGCGCCCGTGTTTCTCCACCAGAGGCTTGCCGCAGACCGCCTCCAGCTCGCGCAGCGCCCGGGTGACAGCGGGCTGGGTCATGCCCAGCGCCTCGGCCGCCTGGGTGACGCTCATCTTGCGGGCGACTTCGACGAAGACCTCCAGATGGCGCAGTTTCAAGGATGATGATAATCGCATATCATTTTGGTTATTGGTTCATGCCCGATTGAAGATTATACAGACCACTTGCGGTATGCGATACTTCTTTGCAAAGGGAGGCTGGAATGACGCAAGACCGTTTCGACCGCGGCATGCAGGTGCGGCGCAGGGTGCTGGGCGACGCCCATGTGGACCGGGCGGAGGCCGCCAAGACCGCGCTGGACCAGCCGTTTCAGGAACTGATCACCGAGGCCGCCTGGGGCACAGTCTGGGCCTCGGACCGGATCAGCCTGCGGGAACGCTCGATGCTGACGCTGGCGCTGCTGGCGGCGACCGGCAATTTTGACGAGATCCCGATGCATATCCGCGCCACCGCCCGCACCGGCGCCAGCCGGGAGGACGTGCTGGAGGCCTTCCAGCATGTGGCAATCTATGCCGGGGTGCCGCGGGCCAACCGCGCGCTGAAACTGGCCAAACAGACCTATGCCGAAATGGAGAGCGAGGGAGGGGAAACCGCATGACCAAACCGCCGCAGCCCGGGGAGTTCTATCAGAGGGACCGCCGCTGGCACCCCCCTGCCCTGTCGCAGGATTACAAGACCTCGGTCACCCGCTCGCCGCAGTTTCCGCTGATCAGCCTGGAGAACACCGCCAGCGAGATCACCGGGCCGGTGTTCGGCCATAACGACATCAATGCCACCGACAATGACCTGCTGTCGAATTTTGCCCAGCCCGGCGAAAGCCCGATCGGCGAGCGCATCATCGTGCATGGCCGGGTGCTGGATGAAAACGCGCGGCCGGTGCCGAATACGCTGGTGGAGATCTGGCAGGCCAATGCCTCCGGCCGCTACCGGCACAAGAAGGACACCTACCTGGGGGCGCTGGACCCGAATTTCGGCGGCTGCGGCCGGACGCTGACGGATGAGAACGGCTGCTACCACTTCCGCACCGTGAAGCCCGGCGCCTATCCCTGGCGCAACTGGGTGAACGACTGGCGGCCCGCGCATATCCATGTCTCGGTCTTTGGCAGCGGATTTGCCCAGCGGCTGATTACCCAGCTCTATTTCGAGGGCGATCCGCTGATTGCGCGCTGTCCGATCGTGAACACCATTCCGGACCCGGAGGCGGTGGCGATGCTGGTGGCGCGGCTCGACATGAACGCCACCATTCCGCTGGACACCATCGCCTACCGCTTTGACATCGTGCTGCGCGGGCGGCGGTCCACCCTGTTTGAGAACCGGCTGGAGGGGAATTGATGCGCCAGAAGCTGGAGTACCTGAAGGAAACCCCGTCGCAGACCGCTGGACCTTACGTCCATATCGGCCTGGCCCCCGGCGCCGCAGGGTTTGAGATCTACGATCAGGAGCTTGGCTGGGACATTGCCGGGCCCAACGCCAGGGGCGAGCGCATCCGGGTGGAGGGCGTGGTGACCGACGGCACCGGCTCGCCGGTCAAGGACGTGCTGCTGGAGGCCTGGCAGGCCAATGCAGACGGCATCTATGCCCATCCGGAGCACACAGGCGAGGTGGAGGACGGTTTTCGCGGCTGGGGCCGGGTGATCACCGATTTCGAGACCGGCGAATGGGGATTTGACACCGTGAAGCCCGGACCGGTGATGGGCCGGGGCGGCCAGATGATGGCGCCCCACATCAACCTGTGGATCGTGGCGCGCGGCATCAACGTGGGGCTGAACACGCGGATTTACTTTGAGGATGAGGCTGCGTCCAACGCTGCCGACCCGGTGCTGAATGTGATAGAGTGGGAGCGCCGCCGCGCCACCCTGATCGCCAGGCGCGAGCTGCGGGACGGTCTGGCCGTCTACCGGTTCGACATCCGCCTGCAGGGCGAAGATGAAACCGTGTTTTTCGACATCTGAAGGGGAATTCCATGAGCAAACCCTGCATCATCTGTGTTGCCATCACCGGCTCGGTCCCGACCAAGGAAAACAACCCGGCGGTGCCCGTCACCATCGAGGAACAGATCGAAAGCACCCAGGAGGCGTTTGAGGCCGGCGCCTCGATTGCCCATTGCCATGTGCGGAACGACGACCAGACGCCGACCTCGGACCCGGAAAGGTTCGCGCGGCTGATGGAAGGTTTGCAGAAACATTGCCCCGGCATGATCATCCAGCTGTCGACCGGCGGCCGCTCCGGCGCCGGCCGCGAACGCGGAGGCATGCTGCCGCTCAAGCCCGACATGGCGTCGCTGTCGGTAGGGTCCAACAATTTCCCCACCAGAGTCTATGAGAACTCCCCTGACCTGGTGGACTGGCTGGCATCGGAGATGCGCACTTACGGCGTGAAGCCGGAGATCGAGGCCTTTGACCTGTCGCATATCCACCAGGCGGTGAAGATGAACCGCGAGGGGCGTATTCCCGGCACGCTTTATGTGCAGTTCGTGATGGGGGTGAAAAACGCGATGCCGGTCGACAAGGACGTGTTCGACTACTACGTCAAGACCATGCAGCGGCTGGCGCCGGAGGCCCAGTGGTGCGGTGCCGGTGTCGGGCCGGGGCAGATCCTGGTCAACGAATGGTCGATCGCCGCGGGCGGCCATACCCGCACCGGGCTGGAGGACAACATGCGGCTGGACCGCGAAACGCTGGCGCCCTCCAACGCCGCGCTGGTGAAACGGGCGGCAGAGCTGTGTGAAAAATACGAGCGCCCTGTTGCCACCTGGCAGCAGGCCCGCGAGATCCTGGAGCTGCACCCCGGCTGAGGCTGTCCGCTTCGGGCCACGAGACCCGAAGCCTTGACCTTATCTGCCAGGCTGCCTGGCCAGGCAGCCGTGGGCGCGGGTGTCCCTACCCGCTTGCCAGACAGGTCAGCTTTCGCCGGACAGATCCTTCAAAATCGGGCAGTCCGGGCGGCTGTCGCCGGCGCAGCATTTGACCAGCTCGCCAAGCGTGTCATGCATCGCTTGCAAATCCGCGATCTTCTCCTCGATCTTGGCCAGATGCTCCAGCGCCAGCTGTTTCACATCGGCGCTGGCGCGGCTTTCGTCCTCATAGAGCGCCATCAGGGTGCGGCAGTCCTCGATGGTGAAGCCCAGCGCCCGGGCGCGGCCCAGAAAGGCCAGCTTGTGCAGGTCGGTCTCGGCAAAGCAGCGGTAGCCGTTGGCGCTGCGGTGCGGCTTTATCAGGCCGATGTCCTCGTAGTAGCGGATCGTCTTGGCCGGAAGCCCTGAGCGGCTGGAAACGTCCCCGATATTCATGCGCGCGCCTCCTGCTTGGTGTCCGCATTGGGTGCCGGTGCGGCCTGATCCTCATCTATGGCCGGTTTCAGGCGGCGCAAGCGCAGCGCATTCGACAGCACAAAAACACTCGATAGCGCCATGGCGCCTGCCGCCAGAGCAGGCGACAGCAGCGGGCCGCCAAAGGGGTAGAGCAGGCCCGCCGCCACCGGGATCAGCAGCACGTTATAGCCAAAGGCCCAGCCCAGGTTCTGGCGGATGTTGCGCATGGTGGCGCGGCTGACGGTCAGCGCGTTGACCACCCCGCGCAGGTCGCCGGATACCAGCACCACATCCGCGGCCTCGATCGCCACGTCGGTGCCGGTGCCGATGGCGATGCCCGCATCCGCCGCCGCCAGCGCCGGGGCGTCATTGATGCCATCGCCGACGAATGCCAGCGTGCCGTGTTCCGCCTGCAGTTCTTGCAGCGCCTTTACCTTGTCCGCAGGCAGGCATTCGGCCTTAACCGCGTCGATGCCCAGCCGCCTGGCAATCGCCTGCGCCGTCGCAGCCGCATCGCCGGTGATCATGGCCACCTTCAGCCCCTGCTCATGAAACGCCTTGATCGCTGCCGGGGTGCCCGGCTTGATCGGGTCCGCCACCGCAATCACCGCCGCAAGCCGGCCGTCAACGGCAGCATAGAGCGGGGTTTCGCCGCGCTCAGCCAGCCGCGCGCCTTCCGCCTCCAGCGCGCCAAGGGCAATGCCTTCGCGCGCCATCAGACGGGCGGCACCGGCCAGCACCACGCGGCCTTCGACCTCTGCCCGCAGGCCGTAGCCCGGGATCGCCTCAAAGGCCTCAGCCTTGGGCAGCCCCTTGCCTGCCGCCGCCGTGATGGCGCGGGCAATCGGGTGTTCGGACTGCGCCTCGGCGGCGCCGGCCAGGCGCAGCACCTCCTCGCGGGTGAAGCCCTCAGCGCAGATCAATTCGGTCAGCGCCGGGCGGCCCTCGGTCAATGTGCCGGTCTTGTCGAGCGCCACCACCTTGACCTCCTGCAGCCGCTGCAGCGCGTCGCCCTTGCGGAACAGCACCCCCATCTGGGCGGCGCGGCCGATGCCCACCATGATCGAGGTCGGCGTTGCCAGCCCCATTGCGCAAGGGCAGGCGATGATCAGCACCGAGACGCCGGCCACCAGAGCCAGCGGCAGCGACGGCGCCGGGCCGAACAGCGACCAGGCCAGCACGGTCAGCGCAGCCACCGCAATGACGGCAGGCACGAACCACAGGGTGATCCGGTCGACCAGCCCCTGCACCGGCAGCTTGGCGCCCTGCGCCTGCTCCACCATGCGGATGATCTGCGCCAGCACGGTGTCGCGCCCCACACGGGTTGCGCGGAATTCCAGCGCGGCGTTGCCGTTGATGGTGCCAGCCGTCACCTCATCGCCGCGGGACTTGGCAACCGGCACCGGCTCGCCGGAAATCATGCTTTCGTCGACGTAGGAGCTGCCTGAGGTGATCTCGCCGTCCACCGCGATCCGCTCGCCCGGACGGACCCGGATCAGGTCGCCGGTGCCAATCTCCTCCACCGGGGTTTCGATGGCATCGCCGCCGGAGACCACCATGGCAGTCTTGGGCTGCAGTCCCGCCAGCTTGCGGATCGCCGCGCCGGTGCGGCCCTTGGCCCGAGCCTCCAGGAAGCGTCCCGTGAGGATCAGCACCACGATGACCGCCGCGGCCTCGTAATAGACATTGGCAGTGCCTGCGGGCAGCAGCCGGGGTGCGAAGGTGGAAATCACCGAGAATCCGTAGGCCGCGGCAGTGCCCAGGGCCACCAGCGCGTTCATGTCGGGTGCGCCCCGGAACAGTGCCGGGAAGCCCTTGGCATAGAACTGCCGCCCCGGCCCCGCCAGCACCGCGGTGGTCAGGGCAAACTGCAGCAAGTAGCTGTTCTGCATGCCGATATTCGCCGCCACCCAGTGGTGCAGTGCCGGCACCATGTGGCCGCCCATCTCGATCAGGAACACCGGCAGGGTCAGCAGCGCGGCGATCAGCACCTGACGGCCCAGTGCGGAAATTTCATCCGCCTTGCGCTGGCTGGCCTGTTCCGCCTCATCCTCCGCCGCGCCGCTGAGACGGGCCGGATAGCCGGCCTCCGTCACCGTGCGGGCCAGATCCGCAGCGCGGGCGGCACCGGTCAGATAGCGGATCTGCGCGGTCTCGTTCGCCAGGTTGACGCTGGCCGACAGCACCCCCGGCACCGCCAGAAGCGCCTTTTCCACCCGGCCCACGCAGGAAGCGCAGCTCATGCCGCTGATCACCAATGCAGCCTGCGATTCCGCGGCCGGATAGCCGGCAGCGGCCAGGGCGCCGGTCAGGTCGGTCAGCGCCACATCCCGGGCGGCCTCCACCTGGCCGGTGGCGTTGGCAAGATTGACGGAGGCCGACTGAACCCCCTCCACTGCCGCCAGCGCGCGTTCTGCCCGGCCTGCGCAGCCCGCACAGCTGAGGCCGGTGATATGCAAGGAAATTTGGGTCGTGTCTGACATCGGAAGTCCGCCGGAATCTGTTCCTTTGACAGTGGATATGAGGGTTCCAGCGAGGGGAAGGTCAAGGGGTGGCGCCGAGATTCCTTCCCAAAACTGGAAGCCTGCAGGCAAAGTGCTGGAAACCGCGGGTTTTTCATTGTGCCGGGATGGCGCGGACCGCGGCTCAGCTGTCGCTTTCGGGGCAAAGCCCGGGGTGCCTCCCCTGTTAGGGTGCCGAGGCAATGCTTGCGCGTGCCGGCCCGCAAATGTAACGCTGGGTCATTCCAGCCGCGGCGCAGCCGCTGGCACCGCATTCACCCCGGACCCGCCAGGCGGCGGCCCGGTCCCGCAGAAAAGAACGAAGGACCAGTCACATGATCAAGACCCGCGCTGCCGTTGCGGTTGCCCCCGGCAAACCGCTGGAAATCATGGAAGTGAACCTCGAAGGCCCGAAGGCGGGCGAGGTTCTGGTGGAAATCAAGGCAACCGGCCTGTGCCACACCGACGAATTCACCCGCTCCGGCGATGACCCGGAAGGCATCTTCCCGGCGATCCTGGGCCATGAGGGCGCGGGCGTCGTGATCGAGGTCGGCGAAGGCGTAACCAGCCTGAAGCCGGGCGACCACGTGATCCCGCTTTACACACCTGAATGCCGCGAGTGCGAATACTGCCTCAACCCCAAGACCAACCTGTGCCAGGCGATCCGCTCGACGCAAGGCCAGGGCCTGCTGCCGGACGGCACCACCCGCTTCTCGATGCAGGACGGCACCCCGATCCACCACTACATGGGCTGTTCGACCTTTGCCAACCACACCGTGGTGCCGGAAATCGCACTGGCGAAAATCCGTGACGACGCGCCGTTCGACAAGGTCTGCTACATCGGCTGCGGCGTCACCACCGGAATTGGCGCTGTGATCAACACCGCCAAGGTGGAAATCGGCTCCCGCGCGGTGGTGTTCGGCCTCGGCGGCATCGGCCTGAATGTGATCCAAGGCCTGCGGCTGGCCGGTGCCGACCAGATCGTCGGCGTCGACCTGAACCCGGGCAAGGTGGAGATGGCGAAGCACTTCGGCATGACCGATTTCGTCAACCCGGCCGAGGTCGAGGGCGATCTGGTGGCGCATCTGGTCGAACTCACCGGCGGCGGCGCGGACTATACCTTTGACGCCACCGGCAACGTGCAGGTGATGCGCACCGCGCTGGAATGCGCCCACAAGGGCTGGGGTGAATCGATCATCATCGGCGTGGCGCCCGCGGGGGCGGAAATCTCGACCCGCCCGTTCCAGCTGGTCACCGGCCGCAGCTGGCGCGGCACCGCCTTTGGCGGCGCATCGGGCCGCACCGACGTGCCGAAAATCGTCGACTGGTACATGGACGGCAAGATCGAGATCGACCCGATGATCACCCACAAGCTGACCCTGGACCAGATCAACGAAGGCTTCGAGCTGATGCACGAAGGCAAGTCGATCCGCGCGGTTGTGGAATTCTGACCCCGGGATTCATGTGAAACACCAAAAAGAACGCAGGCCTTCGGGCCTGCGTTTTCTTTGGGTCATGCAGCCGGTTCCTGTGCCCTTGCGGCGGGGGCCGCCCTGCAATCAGTTTTCGGTGGTTGCCTCAACCGCGTCCAGGCTGACGTCATAGCCCCAGAGTCGGCGCAGGTGCTTCAGCACCTCATCCTGATCCTCTTCGTCCAGGTGGATGCCGTCGCGCACGGTATGGGTCAGCTTCAGCTCCCGGTCGCCGCGCAGGTCGGCATCGGTGACCTGGATGTCCGGCTCCAGATAGGCCAGGTCATACTGTTTCGCCAGATCGCGGCGGATCGCCTTGTAGCCGGCCCGGTTGTGAATCTGGCTGACCACCAGGTTGGGCAGCTCCGCGTCGTTGGTCAGGGTGAACAGCTTGAACTTGCGGATCAGGTTCGGCGACAGGAACTGCTGGATGAAGCTTTCGTCCCGGTAGTTCGCCCAGGCGTCCCGCAGCACCCCGCGCCAGTCCGGATTGCCGGCGAAATCCGGGAACCATTCGCGGTCCTCGTCGGTGGGATCCTGGCAGATGCGGCGGATGTCCTGCATCATCGCAAAGCCCAGCGCATAGGGGTTGATGCCGGAATAGCGCGGATCGTCATACTCCGGCTGCATTACCACGTTGGTATGACTGTGCAGCATCTCCATATAGGCGCCCTGGGTGATCTGGCCCTGCTCATGAAGCTTGTTGATGATGTAATAGTGCACGAAGGTCGCGCAGCCCTCGTTCATTACCTTGGTCTGTTTCTGCGGGTACAGGTACTGCGCCAGCATCCGCACGATGCGCAGGATCTCGCATTGCCAGGGCTCCAGCACCGGGCTGTGCTTTTCCAGGAAGTACAGGATGTTCTCCTGCGGCAGGTTCATCAGCTTGCGGCGCGCGCTGTAGTCGGCGTCCTCGACCAGCTGCAGCTTGTCCCGGCCAAGGGTCGTGTCGGTCCAGATATCCAGCACGCTCTGGCTGCCTTCGTAGCCCTCGCGCACCTTCTGCATCGCCACCAGCTCCTCGTTGGTGGGTTTGGGCGGGCGGCCGTAGCGGAACACGCCCTGGGACTGCAGCGCATGGGCGGCGTCCAGAACCTCTTCCACGGCCATCGGGCCATAGCGTTCCTCGCAGGCGGCGATGTAGTTCTTGGCGAACGCCAGGTAGTCGTGAATGCCCGCGGCATCGGTCCATTGCTGGAACAGGTAGTTGTTCTTGAAGAAATGATTGTGCCCGAAGGCAGCATGCGCCATCACCAGCGTCTGCATCGCCATGGTGTTTTCTTCCATGTTGTAGCTGATGCAGGGGTTCGAATTGATCACGATCTCATAGGCCAGCCCCTGGCGGCCGGTGCGGTAAAGCGCCTCGTCGCGGGCAAAGTGCTTGCCGAAGGACCAGTGCTGATACATCAGCGGCAGGCCGACGCAGGAATAGGCGTCCAGCATCTGCTCGGCTGAAATGATCTCGATCTGATTGGGATAAACGTCCAGCCCAAGGTCTTCGAGCGCGATCTCCTCGATCGCGTCGCGCGCCTTTTCCATCAGCTCGAAGGTCCATTCCGGCCCGTCGAACAGCGGCTCGCGCGCCGTTTCAGCTGCCTGCATACTGCGCCCCTTTCACCTTGGGGAGGAAGAACTCCCGGAAAATCGGATAGATGTGGCCCGGCTGCGAAACCCGCTGCATCTCGAAATGCTGCGCCTGCGCCTTCACCTCGCGGTAGTTCTGCCACAGGTCTTCGCCTGCTTCGGGGTTGTTCAGCAGCATCTCCGCCGCCTCATCGACGATTTCCACATAGGCATAAAACTGGCTGACCGGCAGCAGGTCGTTCAGCAAGAGGTTCTTGCAGCGCACCGAGTCATTGCCGAAGTTTTCGCCGTCCGAGGCCTGGGCGCCGTAGATGTTCCACTCATCCGGCGGATAGCGCTCGTCGATGATCTCCTTCATCTTCTCCAGCGCGGTAGAGACGATGGTGCCGCCGGTTTCGCGGGCGTAGAAGAAAGTCTCTTCATCCACTTCCTGAGCGTGGTGGGTATGGCGCACGAACACCAGCTCAGTGTGCTCATAGCAGCGTTCCAGGAACAGGTGCAGCAGCAGGAAGAACCGCTTGGCCAGATCCTTCTCGCGCTCCTGCATGGAGCCGGACACATCCATCAGGCAGAACACCACGGCGCGGGAATTGCGGATCTTTTCCGGCACGAAGGTGTCGTAGCGCAGGTCCAGCGGGTCGATGTAGCCGACCACCTTGCGCTTGCGCAGGACGCCTTCGAGCTTCTTACGCAGCGTCTCCAGAAATTCCTCCTGCGGCGGGGTGCGTTCGTCCAGCGCCTCCAGCTCGGCAATCTGCTCTTCCAGATCGCGCTGGGACTTGGTGGTGGGGCGCTGCAATGCGATGCGGCGGCCCAGCGAGTTGCGCATGGTGCGCACCAGGTTGAGGTTGTTCGGCGTGCCCGCGGTGGTCAGGCCCGCGCGGCGGGTGCCGATGGTTTCGGTTTCCACCGTGGCCTTCTCCACCAGGTCCGGCAGCTCCAGCCCTTCGAACAGGATTTCCAGATACTCCTCCTGGGTCAGGGTGAAGGAAAACTCATCCTCCCCCTCGCCGTCCTCGGAGGCCTTGCGGCCGCCCTGCCCGGCGCCGCCCTGCGGCCGTTTGATGGTGTCGCCGACGACAAATTCCTTGTTGCCCGGCAGCACATGGCGCCGCAGCCCGCCCTTGGAGGAATGGAAGAACCGCGGCTCCTTCAGCCCCCGTGTCGGGATCGTCACCTTTTCGCCTTCGTCCGGGACGCCGCCGCCGCCTTGGATCGACTTCCCCCGGACCGACTGATCGACGCGCTCCTTAATATTCTCCCGGGCCCGCCGCAGGAACCGCTGGCGGTTCCCGAGGCTCTTGCCCTTTGGATTGGCGCGCCTGTCGATGAAATGATGCATGTTGCACAGCGCTCCTCTTTAGCCCGCCTTGTTGACCCGCATGTACCATTCGACCAGGCGCCGTACCTGGCGGTCGGTATAGCCGTGGCCGCGCATCCGCTCGACGAACTCCTGGTGCTTGCTTTCGGTCTTGCTGTCCTTCTTGGACCCGAAGGAGATCACCGGCAGCAGTTCCTCGACCTGGCTGAACATGTGCTTTTCGATCACATCGCGCAGCTTCTCATAAGAGCTCCAGGCCGGGTTCGATCCGGTATTGGCACGGTGGCGCAGCGCGAATTTGACCACCTCATTGCGGAAGTCCTTGGGATTGGCGATGCCGACCGGCTTCTCGATCTTGGAAAGCTCCGCATCCAGAACCTCGCGGTTGTAGAGCTGGCCGGTGTCAGGATCCTTGTAATCCTGCTCCTCGATCCAGGCATCGGCATAGGAGATGTAGCGGTCGAACACGTTCTGGCCGTATTCGGTATAGCTTTCGAGGTACGCCTTCTGGATCTCGTTGCCGATGAACTCCTCGTAGCGCGGCGCCAGTTCGGTCTTGATGAATTCCAGGTACTTCTGTTCCGTCTCCTGCGGGAACTGCTCGCGCTTGATCATCTGCTCCAGCACATACATCAGATGCACCGGGTCTGCCGCCACCTCGTTGGTGTCGAAGTTGAAGGTGGTGGAGAGCACCTTGAAGGCAAAGCGGGTGGAAATGCCGTTCATGCCCTCATCGACGCCGGCGCGGTCCTGGTATTCCTGCACCGTCTTGGCCTTGGGATCGGTGTCCTTGAGGCTTTCGCCGTCATAGACCCGCATCTTGGAATAGAGGTTCGAGTTCTCATGCGGCTTCAGGCGCGTCAGCACCGAGAAGCGGCTGAGGATCTTCAGCGTTTCCGGCGCGCAGGGCGCATTGCGCAGCTCGCTGTTCTCGATCAGTTTCTGGTAGATCGAGGTCTCATCCGAGACGCGCAGGCAGTAGGGCACCTTGACGATCGACACCCGGTCGATAAAGGCCTCGTTGTTCTTGTTGTTCTTGAAGGATTGCCATTCGCTTTCGTTAGAATGGGCCAGGATCAGGCCGCTGAAGGGGATGGCGCCGAAGCTTTCGGTGCCCATGTAATTGCCTTCCTGGGTCGCTGTCAGCAGCGGGTGCAGCATCTTGATCGGCGCCTTGAACATCTCGACGAATTCGAGGATGCCCTGGGTCGACCGGTTCAGGCCGCCGGAGAAGCTGTAGGCGTCCGGATTGTCCTGGCTGAAGTGCTCCAGCTGGCGGATGTCGACCTTGCCGACCAGGGTGGAGATATCCTGGTTGTTTTCATCCCCCGGCTCTACCTTGGCGACACAGATCCGGCGCAGCCGCGACGGATAGAGGCGGACGACGGAAAACTTGTTGATATCACCATCGAATTCATCCAGCCGCTGCACCGCCCAAGGCGACATCAGCCCCGGCAGCCGGTGCTGGGCAATGCCGTATTCCTCCTCCAGCACCTTGCCCATGCGGACCGGATCAAACAGGCCCAGCGGGCTTTCGAAGATCGGGGAAATCTGGTTGCCGGCCTTCAGCACGTAGATCGGCTGATCCTCCATCAGGCGCTTCAGCCGTTCCGCCAGAGAGGATTTGCCGCCGCCCACCGGCCCCAGCAAGTAGAGGATCTGCTTGCGTTCTTCCAGGCCCTGCGCGGCGTGGCGGAAGTATCCGACGATCCGCTCGATCGTGTCTTCCATGCCGTAGAAATCGTGGAAGGCGCTGTAGCGCTTGATCGTGCGGTTCTGAAAGATCGGCCCCAGGCGGGAGTCCTTGGACGTGTCCACCAGCTCTTCCTGGCCAATTGCCTTCAGCATCCTCTCGGCAACGTTCGCGTACAGGCTTGGATCGTCACGGCAGGTGTTCAAATACTCCTGCAGCGGCATTTCCTGCTCGCGCGTTTCGCCGTACTGCTCTGCAAAAAGTTCGGCAATGTCTTTCATCTTGGATCAAGCCTCCTGGTTAACTGGCGCCGTTCCTCCTGGCGTTTATTAGTTCGCGCACGGACAGAGAGTGCCCAGCACGTGGGCATGGATGTCCGCGTCAGTGTTGAGTTCTGATTTCTGCTCGGCGCCGTTACTGGCGGTGTTACGTCCGGCTGGCCGCTCTTGGCGGCGGCCTGCGCCCGGAAACCAGGGCTATCGGCGTCGTGTTACTTACTCTCGAGCTTACACCAATTACGAACTTCTTACTATCTGAAAGTGGTGTACTTTTAATTAATTGCCAGAAACTTTTGCGGGAAATTTACATCACATCGCAGCGATCTGCCCTGCCGCGCCGCCCTTCTGCATCGCGGCATTTCAAGCACTTGCGTGCAAACCGCCCTGCGCGGCACGAGGGCCGGCTGCGCTGTGACCAAAGGCGGCGGCACAGCCGGAGCCCCAAAGCTTCACACTGTCGGCCGCCGGGCAGTCCGGACGCTTGAGAGCCCCGCCCCACGGGGAGCGCGGCGTCACAGGGCCGTGAAAAAACATCGATTTTCTGCGGCAGTGAGGACACGGTTGACAGGAAAATCAGCCGGAATGCGCCCCCCGCACACTGGACAGGACTGAAAAAATTGTCACATTGTGGCCTCAAAATGGCCGCAAAAGACGGCCGCTGGGCGAACACACAGGCAACTAAACCGCGCGGCGCGCTCCCATTCCGGGCGCGGCGCGCATAGATGGGCGGTAAGTTTTATGAGCACGGTCGCATTTATCACCCGCGATATGGCGGGCACCACACAGCATGGCAATTTTGCGGAAGGCACGCCGGCGCGCATCGACGCAAACCAGGCTAAGGACATCTCGCTGAACCTCCGGCCTGCAGATGTCGAAAGCTATTCCCGGCAGGGCAATGACCTTCACATCACGCTGGCGAACGGCCAGGAACTGGTGCTTGACAACTACTACGCCTTTGGAACGACCGGCGGCAAGAACCTGTTCCTGAGCGAGGACGGCCAGTTCATCGAAGTGGTGCTGGAAGACAAATCCGGCGGCATGCTGTTTGCCACGTATGAGCCGCTCGACCTGTCCGGAAAATGGAGTGCCTACGACGAGATGGTGTTCCTGGACGTCGACCGGATCGAACCGGTTGTGGCGCCGCTGGCGGCACCGCTGTTCGGCGGGCTGGGTGCGGCCGGGGCCGCTGCCGGCGTTGTTGGCGCGGCAGCCCTTGCCACCGGCGGCGATGACGATGGCGATGGCGGCGGGGACGGCGGCGGTGGTGGAGGCGGTGGCGGTGGCGGCCGCAACGGCAACACTTACGTCACCATCGACAGCGGCCAGGCCGGCGGAGACGACACGATCAGCGCAGCCGAAGCGGCGGCCGGGGTGACCCTGACAGGCACCGCCGAGCCGGGGGCCACCGTGGAAGTGACTTTTCAGGGCGTGACCCGCACCGTGACGGCGGCTGATGACGGGACATGGAGCGCGGACTTCGCGTCTTCGGAAATCACCGGCGGCGAATATGACGCGTCGGTCAGCGCCACCTCGACGGACACCTCCGGTAACACCGCAACCGCCACCTCCACCATCCGCATCGATACCGAAACCACGGTTGCGATTGATGCCAATCAGGCCGGCGGCGACGACATGATCAACGCTGCGGAGGCCGCCGATGGCGTAACCCTGACCGGCACCGCTGAAGCCGGCGCAACCGTGGATGTGACCTTCCAGGGGGTGACCCGGACGGTGACGGCCAGCGATGAAGGCATTTGGAGCGCCGATTTTGTGGCATCGGAAATCCTGTCCGGCGAATACGACGCAGAGGTCACCGCCACCGCGACGGATGCTTTTGGAAACACGGAAACCGCCACCAGCACGATCCGCGTCGACACAATCAACTCGGTTGCCATCGACGCTGGCCAGGCCGGCGGCGATGACCTCGTGAACAATGCCGAGGCTTCCGCCGGGGTGACCCTGACCGGCACCGGCGAGCCGGGCGCATCGGTCAGCGTGACCGTTGAGGGTGTCACCCGCAACACTACGGTGCAGTCCGACGGCACCTGGGCTGCCGAATTCGAAGCGGGCTCTCTGCCTGCCGGCGAGTACGACACCACGGTCAGCGTGACCTCGACCGACGCGGCGGGCAACACCGCTTCGGCAACTGCAGACCTGCGCGTGGACACCCTGGTCGATCCGCTTACCGTGGAGACCGCCAGCGTCGAAGGCGACGGCATCGTCAACCACAGCGAACGCAGCGACGGGGTGACCCTGACCGGCACCGTGGAACCTGGCTCCACCGTCGCCGTGCAGCTGGGCAGCGCGGTCGAAACTGCAACCGTGGATGCCGCCGGCAACTGGAGCGTGGACTTCGCCGCCTCTGACATCCCAGAAGGCAGCTATGAAGCAGACGTCACCGTCACCGCCACGGACGCTGCCGGCAACACAGCGCAAATCACCGACACCCTGACCATCGACACCGAAGTTGTGCCGTTTGACGCTGACAGCGTGACCGATGACGACATCGTCAACATCGCAGAGCGCAACGCCGGACTGACACTGACCGGCACCGTCGAACCCGGCTCCACTGTCGAAGTCACCATCGAAGGCGTGACCCGCTCCGCCACCGTCGACTCCGCCGGCAACTGGAGCGCCGAATTCGACGCCAGCGACCTGCCGGACGGCACCTACACCAGCCAGGCGGAAATCACCGCCACCGACGCCGCCGGCAACACCGAGACCCTGACGGAAACCTTCGAGGTCGACACCGACTATGATGCGCCCAATGTCGGCAACATCATCGACACAGGGGCTGGCGTCACCGGCTTCTTCAGCACCGACTACGAAGACGGCGACACCGCGCATGAGCTGACCAGCGGCGGAGCCGTGGAGGATGTTACCGGCTTTGAGACAGACCTTGGCGGCGGCACCACCCTGTTCACCTTCGACGAAACGGTGCCGGACGGCTCCAACCTGGTGGTCAACCGCGTCGATGAAGCCGGCAACAGTTCCGGCACGATGGTGGTGTTTGAGGATGGCGCCGATGCCACTGTTCTGGACCATTCCGGCCTATCGCAGTTCAACATCGACGAGCTGAACCTGGTCCATGCGGACAACGTCGACCTGACGCTGACCGAAGCAGACATCAACGCGCTGTCTGGCAATTCCGACACTTTGACCGTGCATGGCGGGGCGGATGATACGCTGACCATTTCCGGCGCGGTTGCCGGCGGCAGCCAGACTATCGATGGCGAGACATACGATGTCTATACAATCGGCGATGACGGCACCACGGTTCTTGTCGATGAAGATATCAACGTCAACACCGTGATCTGATCTCCTGGCCCGGCGGCCGCCGCTGCCGGGCCCAATACATCAAAAGCCTGGAACAAAAGGGCAAAAGGGCAGGATGCAACCGGGACGCTTTCTTTGCGCCATCGCAGCGATGTGCAGCCTTTCGGCCTGCGCACCAGCCCCCTTTGGCGATGCGGAAGGCAGCGGGCCGCGCAGCAATTTCGCGCAAACGGGCGAAGCCTCATCCGAGGTGATCAGCGCCCTGATGGAGCGCCGCTCGCTGCTGGCGGAGGACAGCGCCTACGGGCAGGTCGCCGCGGCAGCGATCGCCGCCTCCTCGCGTGCAGCCGAGGCAGAGCTGATCAGCGCCAAGCTGCGGGCTGAGGCCGCCTCCAAAAACTGGTTTCCGACGCTGGGGCCTTCGGTCAGCCTGACCGACCTGGGCGATTTGGTTGCCGGGCTGCTGATCGAGCAGGTGCTGTTCGACAACGGCCGCCGCAAGGCGGAACGCGAATTTGCCGCCGCCGATGTGGAGGTCGCCGCAGTCAGCCTGTCGCAGGACATGAACGGCCGGGTGGAAACCGCCGTCGGGTTGTATGCCGCTGCCCTGCGCGGCGATGAGAAGGCCGCCTACGGCGACCGCGCCCTGCGCCGGATGCAGGAGTTCCGCCGCATTGTGCAGGGCCGCGTCGATGGCGGCGTCTCCGACCGCGCCGACCTGAACGTGGTGGACAGCAAGATCAGCGGCATCCGCACCGCCGCTGCCACCGCCCGGGACGCAGCAACCACTGCCCGCGCCGAATTGCAGGCGATGACGGGGCAGTCGTTTGACCGTAAACCCTCGCATCTTGGCATCGGCATACCGCCGGAGCAGGTTCAGTTCCTGTCGGTGCTCAAAGCCGGAGCCGAGGCAGAGCGCACCATTGCCCAGGCCAAGTCAGGCCGCGCCGGGCTGCTGCCGCAGATTTCCGCCGCAGGCAATGTCACCACGGACGGCTCCGGCGCCGGGGTGACCCTGGGCACCGGCCAGCCGCTGGGGCTCGGCACCCCCGCCGCGATCCAGGCGCTTGAGGCCTCCAAAGAGGCCGCGAAGCGGCAGGTGGGCGAAGCCGAGGAAGCCGCCCGCCGTGCCTACAGCCGCCAGGTGCAGCAGATCGCCTCCTATCAGCGGCAGGAGGGTGAGACCGCCGCGCTGATGCGCCGCAGCCGCGAGACTTATGAGCTGTTTCAGAAACAGTTCGAGGCGGGCCAGCGCCCGGTGATGGAAGTGATCCAGGTCTATGAAGAGCTGGTGCGCCGCGAGCAGGCCTATATCGACGCAAAATACGAGGTGGTGCTGATCCAGCTGGCGCTGGCGCGCGACCTGGGGCTTCTGGCTGATGGGGACAAGATTTGACCGACACCACGCAAAAGCCCCCCCGCCCCCTGCCCGCCGCCAGCAAGAAGCCGGTGCTGCGGGCGGTTCCGGCGTCCGGTCCGCAGGTCGCCCCGCAAGGTTTGATGCAGCCTGCCAACACCCCAGCCCCGGCGCCCGGCCCCAACACCCGGCTGAAACCCAAGACTGACAACCGGCCCAAGCCGCAGGACGCGCAGCCCGAAGTCGGCTCGCTGCTGGAAGGCGCCGCTGCCCGCATCCAGCACCGCGCCAGCCTGATCGCCACCCTGGCCGCCCTGAAGGGCAGCGAGGTGCCGGTCAGCGACGTGGCCGCCTTTTTGTGGAAGGAAACGCCAGGCGATCTGTCCCTGCACACGCTGGCCAAGGCGGTGCAGTCCGCCGGGCTGCAGCCCAAGATCCTGGAAAAGCAGCACCTTGCCCCTGCGCTCTGGCCTGCGCTGGCGATCATGTCCGGCGGCCAGTGCGTGCTGGTGCTGAGCCAGGCCGATGATGCGCTGACGATCTATGACACCTCCTGCCCGGACAACCGCACCGAGGTGCCGCTGGACGAGTTCAGCCCCTATTTCACCGGCACCGTGCTGTCGGCCCGCCCGTCGCTCAAGCAAATGGCGGCCAAGCACACGCCGCAGATCGACCCCGGCCACTGGTTCTGGAGCGAGTTTCCCAAGTACCGCCGCCAGGTGGGCGAGATCATGCTGGGCTCGCTGGTGGCCAACATCCTGGCGGTGTCGGTCGCGCTGTTCTCGCTGCAGGTCTACGACCGGGTGGTGCCGCACCAGTCGCACGCCACCCTGTGGGTGCTCGCTGTCGGTGCTTTCCTGGCAATTGCGCTGGAGGCGATGCTGAAACTGGCCCGTGCGCGGCTGACCGATGCGGCCGGCCGCCAGATCGAACTGTCGGTGCAGCACAACCTGATGCGCCGCCTGATCGGCATGCGCTCAGACAAAAAGCCGCTGCCGCCCTCCGGCCTGTTTGCGGCAATGCGCGATTTCGGTTCAGTGCGGGAGTTTTTCACCTCCTCCACCATCTCGACGCTGGCGGACATCCCCTTTATCGCGGTGTTCCTGCTGCTGGTCGCCTCCATCGCCGGGCCGGTTGTCTGGGTGATCATCGCAGGCGGCGTCCTGATGCTGCTGCCTGCCTATTTCATGCAGAAGAAGATGATCGCCTATACCCGGCAAACGCAGGGCGCAAACGCCAAGGCGGGGCGGCTGCTGCATGAGGTGGTGACGGAACTGGACACCGTGAAGACCCAGCGCGGCGAGGAGCGGGTGCTGCGGCTGTGGGATGAGCTGAACACGCTGTCGTCGCATTCCGCGACAGAGCAGCGCAAGCTGTCCAGCGCCCTCACCTACTGGTCGCAAGGGGTGCAGCAGGCCACCTATATCACCGCTGTGGTGCTGGGCACGCTGTTGGTGTTTGCCGGCGAGTTCACCGTCGGCACCATCATCGCTACTGGCATCCTGACCAGCCGCACGCTGGCGCCGCTGACACAGTTTGCCGCAACCCTGGCGCGCTGGAGCAACGTCAAGGCGGCGCTGGAGGGGTTGGACGCCATCGCCCAGGCGCCGCAAGAGAAAGAGAAAGAACGCACCTACCTGCGCCGCCAGAAGATCGAGGGCCGGTTCGAGTTGCGCGAGATCCTGTTCCGCTATGAGGACGACGCGGCCCCGACGCTGGACGTGCAGGCGGTGGCGGTCACGCCGGGCCAGCGGGTTGCGGTGCTCGGCGTCAACGGCTCCGGCAAATCCACATTGCTCAAGCTCCTGTCCGGCCTCTATGCCCCCGACCGGGGCCGCATCCTGCTGGACGGCACCGACATGGCGCAGATCGACCCGCGCGACCTGCGGGCAAACATCGGCTACCTCAGCCAGGACGTGCGGCTGTTTGCCGGCACCCTGCGCGACAACCTGAACCTCAACCAGCTGGAGCGCGACGACGACCGGCTGATGGAGGCGCTGGAGTTTGCAGGTCTCGGCGCCCATGTGCGCAGCCACCACAAGGGTCTGGACCTGGAGATCAGCGACGGCGGCCATGGCCTCTCGATCGGGCAGCGGCAGTCGATCGGCTGGGCCCGGCTGTGGCTGCAGAACCCCTCTGTCGTGCTGCTGGATGAACCCACCGCGGCGCTGGACCAGACGCTGGAGCGCACCCTGGTCAGCCGCCTGGAGAGCTGGCTGGAGGGCCGCACCGCGGTAATCGCCACCCACCGGATGCCGATCCTGTCGCTGACCAACCGCACCCTGATCCTGCAATCGGGCCGGATGGTGGTGGACGGCCCGCGCGACCAGGTTCTGGCGCATCTGGCTGCAGGAGAGGGCAAATGAGCATGGCGCTGCACGATCCCTACGGCGATGCGCAGACGCCGCGCAGCGCCAGCCGTATCATCTATCTGGCGCTGGCCGCGGTGCTCACCTTCCTGATCTGGGCCGCCTTTGCCTCCATCGACGAGATTGTGCGCGGCGAGGGCCAGGTGGTCTCCTCCTCGCGCGCGCAGATCGTGCAGAACCTGGAGGGCGGCATCCTGGCGGAGCTGCATGTACGCCAGGGCGACATCGTGACTGCGGGCCAGGTGCTGGCCAAGCTGCAAGACACCAAGTTCCGCACCGCTGCCGATGAGCTGCAAAACCAGATCGACGCGCTGGAGATCAGGCGCCACCGGCTGGAGGCGCAGATGAAGGGCGCCTTTGAATTCTCCGTGCCGGAGATGCTGGCGCAGCGCTCCCCCGGCATTCTGGCCTCGGAAAGGGGTCTTCTGATCGCGCGCCAGACCGATTTCAGCAGCCGCCGCGACAGCGCCCGGCAGATCCTGGACCAGCTGAACGCCGAACTGGCCAATATGGAGCGCCTCTACAAGCAAAAGATCGTGGCGCTGATCGAGGTAAACAAGGCGCGCAAGGCAGCCACCGATGCCCGCGCCAAATACAACGAAATCGGCACCCAGGCGGAACTGGAACAGGCTGAGGAATACGCCCAGACCCTGCGGGAGATCACCACCCTGCGGCAGGAGCAGCGGCTGGCGGTGGACCAGCTGAACCGCACCATCATCACCTCCCCGATGGCGGGGATCGTGAACAGCCTGGCGGTGACCACCATCGGCGGCGTGATCCGCCCCGGCGAGGAGATCCTGGAAATCATCCCGCTGGGCGAAGAACTTTTTGTCGAGGCGCGGGTGAAGCCCGAGGACATTGCCAGCGTGCAGCCCGGCCAGGACGCCACCATCAAGCTGTCGGCCTATGACTACACCATCTACGGCTCGCTGCGCGGCAAGGTGGATTTTGTATCTGCAGACACGTTCGAGGACGAGCGCAACCCGCGCGCCGAACCCTATTACCGGGTGACAGTGCGGGTCGACAAATCGGGTTTCACCGAGCGCCAGCAATCGATCGAGATCCGCCCCGGCATGCGGGCCGCGGCAGAGCTGCAGACCGGCGCCAAGACCGTGCTGCAGTACTTGCTGAAACCGCTCTACAAATCCCGCGAGGCGCTGCGCGAGCCCTGAATCGGAAACGGCCTGCGCCTTGCGGAGGCAGGCCTAAACAGCTCTGCGGATGCTTCCAGCTGTCAGCCTGCCCGCTGCACCAAGTCCCGCAGCGTCGCGTCCAGCGCTGTTCCGATCGACACCTTGCGGTGGCCAACCGCTGCCTTTGCCGACATCACCGAAACCAGGCGCGGCGGCTGCCCTGGCCGCATTTCCAGCACCGGCGAGCCGGAAGCGCCGAAGTCCACCAGGCAGGACATCACCAGTGTCCGGCTTTTGCGCGCGAGCACGCTGCAGGAGCGCTCCAGGCTGACGCGCGTGGCGTGGTGCTGGGTGTAGGACACCACCCCCAGGGTATCGCCGCGCGCTGCGCCGACCGAGGTCGCCAGCGGCTGGACCCGGCTGGCACTGATGGGCCGGTCCAGCTTCAGCACCGCAAGATCGCTGCCGACCTGGTGCGTGCCTGCCGGGCGGTAGCGGTACTGCGGATGCATCACCGCCCTGGAGACCTGCCGCAGCGCCGCGGCCCGGCGCCCGGACAACCCCGCTTCGAACCAGATCGACGCCGGGTCAACCCGCCTGCCGGTCTTGGGGTCGAACAGGCAATGCGCCGCCGTGAGCACCAGGTCCGGCGCGATAAGAGCGCCGGTGCACATGTTCTTGTTGGCGATGTTCAACCGTCCGACGGCTTGCCACCACTCCACCGGCTTGGCGCCCGGCCGCGCATTATCCGCAGCAGCGGCCCCCGGCATGCCAAGGGACAGGCATGCCGCTATCGCAGCAATAAGAAGTCTCATAATCCACTCCAGCTTCCCACAGAGGCATCGTCAGTCAGGCGTGCGGCTGGAATGTGGCCCAATGTTGCCAGGCCAGGTCGGTTTCATGGACAGAATGCGGCAGCGTTAACAATTCCCTAACCCCCCGGTTATTGATGCTTAACCATGGCAAAAAACACCGCCGCCTGGCCAGAAAAAGTAAACAGACCGTAAATACTTTTTCCAAACGCAGAACAATAAAAGGAAATTTCGAAACCGCTCCGGGCACTGCCCGGCGGCGGCCGCCGCCGAGAAGACCGATTCGAAAGCAGGAAACTCTCAAATGGTTAACGCCGCCTGCCCGCAGCAATGCGGCCCCGGCCTGCTGGAAGCCGGCCGATGGCACTCCTGCGCGCCATGTTCGTTAACACCGCTGCTTCAGAGCAAGGGGGGAGGCCAGCTGAAATCTCGCCACAGGCGCCCCGCGAAAAGTACCGTAATGAAAAATTTTTACGTTCAGGCGCAGTTTGTTAACGGATCAACAAACAATCTGGGGCTGTATCTGGATCAGTCCAAGATTCCCTCGGCGTGAAACTCTGAGGCGTGTTCCGGAGGTTTGAATATGAAGATGTTCCGTTCCCTGAAACTTGCGCACAAGCTGCCATTGCTTGTCGTGGGCAGTGTCCTCACACTCACCGTCGTGCTGATCGCCTTCAGCAGCACCTATTTCCGGCGCAGCGTGCTTCATGATGCCGAGCTGGTGCTGCAGTCCCTGGTGCGGGACCGCGAGGCGGCTCTGCATGCCTACCTGGAATCCATTGAAGCTGCGGTGCTTACAGTCGCCTCTGTTCCTTCCACTGCCAAGGCGATGAAGGATATGGCGGTGACCTGGAGCAGCCGCGGGGGCAACGGGCAGGAGAATGTCGGCAACCTGTCGATGTTCGCTTCCGCAGCTTCCCCCTACGATATTCATTTCGAGCGCAACCATCCGGCCTTCGAAAAAATGATGGAGAGGCTGGGCTACTACGACATTTTCCTGATCAGCCCGGACGGCGAAGTAATCTTTTCGGTTACCAAGGAAGCCGACTATGCCACCAATCTGACATCCGGCCCCTACCAGGACACTGGCCTGGCCCAGGCTTTCCGGCTGGCGGCTGAGGGTGAGAAGGAACAAGTCTATTTCTCCGACATCGCCCCCTATGCGCCCAGTGCGGATGCGCCTGCAGCCTTTGCCGCGACCCGCATCCGGGACAGCGGCGGGCGCTACATTGGCGTTTTTGCGATGCAGGCTGCAATTGACGAGATCGCTGCGATCACCTCCGCTTCTGGCGGTGATCTTAAAACGCTCAACGTCTACCTGACTGGCCCCGACTTCAAGGCGCGGACCGCATCACGTCTGGAAGGCGGGCACGGCCTGCTCGAACAGCTGGAGCCGCTGCCCCATATTAGGGACGCGATCGCGGCCTCTGCCGCTTCCGCGGAAACGGGCACCAGCGAAACAACGGCCTTTTACCCGTCGGTGACAAAGGCTGACGGGCAGACCGTGGCCGCAATTGCCGGGCCTGTCGCGTTCCGTAACCTGCAATGGGCGCTGGCGGCGGAGATTGACCGGGCGGAAATCCTGGCGCCTGCGGCAGCGCAGCGGCAGATCATGATCCTGATCTCGCTTGCCTGTGCGGCGCTCGTGTCCCTGGCCGGCTGGCTGTTCGCGCGGTCTGTGACCAAACCGATCGACCGGATCTGCGCCGACATGGAGGCGGTGTCCTCCGGCGAGCTGGACATTGAGGTCGCGGC